>CACYKE010000026.1 GCA_902774925.1 uncultured Prevotellaceae bacterium
GCCGGGCGTGAGCCAGTTGACGACGGGCGGCAGCATCTCGAAACCCATCATCCGCGGACTGGGTTACAACCGCGTGGTGGTGATGAGCGAGGGTGTGCGCCAGGAAGGTCAGCAATGGGGCGACGAACACGGCGTGGAAGTGGACGGCAGCAGCGTGGGCAGCATCGAGATACTGAAGGGTCCGGCATCGCTGATGTACGGCTCGGACGCGATGGCTGGTGTGGTCATCATGCATACGCAACCGACACTGCCCGAGGGCGACATGCGCGCCAATGTCAGCACGGAATATCAGACGAACAACGGACTGTTCGGCTATTCGCTGCAGATGGCCGGCAACCAGAAAGGTTTTGTGTGGGACGCTCGATGGAGTCAGAAGATGGCGCACGCATATAAGAATAAATATGACGACTACGTGCCGGGATCGCAGTTTCGCGAACAGGCAGGTCGCCTGATGCTGGGCGTGAACAAAGGGTGGGGGCACTCGCGACTGACGGCAACGGCCTACCACCTGACGCCAGGCATCATTGAGGGCGAGCGTGACCCCGAGACGGGCGAACTGGAACATGAAGACGGGTGGACGGGTCATGGTTATGGAAAGACGCTGCCCTTCCAGCAGGTGAAACACTACAAGGTCGTGTGGGACAATGCGCTGCACCTCTCGTCGGGCTATCTGAAAGCTATCATCGGCTATCAGCAGAACCGCCGTCAGGAGTATGAGGAGTCGATGGACGACTACGAGCTGTATTTCAAGTTGCATACGCTGACCTACGACGTGCGTAATACCTCATTCCCGACTACCGACTGTTTGATTTCGGACTCTATGCCACCGCCACGAAGACGCTGAACGACCGCTGGACGCTGAATGGCGGTGTGCGCTACGACCACCGCCGACTGCATGGCGACGAACTCATGGAGGATGACGAGCAGCGTTTCACGGATTTCACGCGCCACTTCAACGGTGTGACGGGTAGCGTCGGTGCCGTATTCAACGTGAACGACAACCTGAACCTTAAGCTGAACGTGGCCCGCGGTTTCCGTACGCCGAACATGAGTGAACTGGCGTCGAACGGTGTGCACGAGGGCAGCATCCGCTACGAACTGGGTAACCAGCAGCTGAAGGCGGAATACAGTCTGCAGGCCGACTTGGGCGTGGACTTCACGTCGCGCTACGTCTCGGCACAGCTGGCACTCTTTGCCAACCGCATAGACAACTACATCTTCACCCATCGCTTGGCGGAAGAGATGGAGGAAGGCTACCTGACCTACGCCTACACTCAGGGTGACGCGCGCCTGCTGGGCTTCGAGGCTGGTGTGGACGTTCACCCCATCCACTCGGTGCACTTCTCCAACACCTTCTCGTATGTCGATGCGCAGCTGTTGCATGCCGATGACGCCACGAAATACCTGCCTTTCACCCCTGCGCCCAAATGGACGACGGAGTTGAAATGGGAGTTGCAGCACCACTCGCACAGCACGATTAGTACGCACGCCATGCATGAGTACCGCCACGATCATCCCAAGAACGGAGTGGCACTGAATAACCTCTACGTTGCCGCTGGCCTCGACTGCTACCTCCGTCAGTCGCACGTCTATGTGGCTGACGACACCGAGACACCAACGCCCGGCTATGCGCTGCTCTCGCTCTCGGCAGGTACCGACATTCAGGTGAAAGGCAAGAAGATAGCTGAGCTGTATGTCACTGCCGACAATCTGCTGAATACGGCCTACCAGAACCACCTGAGCCGACTGAAATATGCCGACATGAATGTGGTCACGGGTCGCCGAGGCGTCTATAACATGGGGCGCAACATTACGTTCAAGGTGGTAGTGCCGATAGCGTTATAAGTGAAAGAACCAAAGAAAAAGTCATTTTTCTTTGGTTTCTTTCTCAATTTACATTACCTTTGCAGGCATGATTAGACCAATAGCTCTCAACATCATCCTGCTGTTCGTATTGTGTATGAGTGGCGTGACGGCGCAGGCTGCCGACGATGGCGACATCGTGGAGTATCAAGGCGACCGCTATGTGATTCATGTGGACAAGATGGGTGTGGACAGCGAGATGACCTTGCTGGACGTGTTGAACACCTGCCCTGAGTTCTTGTCCATCAACGGTAAGAAGATAGACCAGAATTACAAGTTGCGCGTCGACAACATCAACCTTGTGGTGGATGTCGAAACATTCCTGGCAAACGTGAAGGCTTGCGAGATAGACCGCATCCATGTGTGCAGCAACACCTCGGTGGCAAAGGCCGTGGGCGGCACGAAGGGCGTGATTGACGTCTATTATCGCGACGACGTGAAGACGGACGGCAAGGTGGCCGTGACGGGCAGCACCTACGGCAACGGCATGGCGTATGCCGACGTGGCGAACAAGAGCGAGGGGCTCACGGTGCGGGGTTATGTGCTGGCGCGCACTTCGTACGGCAAGGCTTATCCCACGGGTGTGTATAAAATGACCGACCGCGGGTTGGCCGAGAATGTGCATCTTAACCTAGACTGGAAGATGAGCCAAAGCGACAGGCTTTTCATCAAGGTCTATCAGAAGTTCGACAACAGCAAACAGAAGATTTACGACCCCGACTTGCTCGAGGCCCATCCTTACTATAACCGCTATGTAGGCCTCGTGCTGTCGTACTCCCACAGCTTCAAGAATGATGCCATCCTGTTTGCCGAGATAGGTAGCGACTACACCAGGGAAACCAGCGACGGCGACAGGATGGGCGACAGCTATCCCTACGGATTTGTGGAATTCAATACCCCCGTGTTTACCCCCGACCTGTGGCTGATGGTGGGTGCGGAGATGGACTACGAGAACACGTGCTATTTCAACGGGAATCGCGAGCAGCACTTGGTGACCGACTTCTACGCACAGCTGGACTACACCCACGGTCCCTGGGTGCTGACGTTGGGTGACCGCTTCCGCATGATGAACTACTGGAATCGCCGGTACGACTCGGATGACCATAGCATGTGGACGCACGAGCGCAACAACCATTCCTATCTGGCCAGTGTGGGCTATAAGGCAGGACGTCATTTCGTCCAGGGACTGTTCGCCCGCCGATTCTTCATTCCCGAGGTGAGCGACTTCCTGGTGGACGAGACAGCTCCGACGACGGCTTTGAAATACGACGCAGGCAGCTATAATACCTGCCTGGTACATCAAGGGGTGTTGCGCTATTCGTATCAGCAGCAGGGCCTCTGCTATCACGCCAGCGTGGAGAATAACTGGTATAGCGACCTTCCCACGCCCAACTATCAGGAGCTGGGATTCAGGAATTCGGTCTATTGGAAGACGGGTCGTTGGGAGCTGACGCTGGGCGCCAACTACTATTATCACCACATAGACGCTGGTTCAGAGACGGATTCCGATCACGACAACTACTATACGCTGAAGTTTGCCCCAGTGCTGAATCTGCCCAAGGGGTTCCGTCTGTCGTCGACGCTGCTCTATAGCAGTCGTCGCGCCATGGAGGACCGGCATGCCCACCTCTTTGCCACCGTCAAGGCCAACAAGCAGTTGGGCAAGAAGTGTAATGTCTTTGCCGAATTCCACGATATAGCTGGTTATGCGACAGGCTATTGGATGCAGCAAGCCGGGCTGTATCAGAACCGTGCCGTGAGCGTGGGAGCAACTGTTTATCCATTTAGGTAAAAATGTAAACGATGAAAATAGATTCTGTGAAACCGGGAACGCCCAAGCGGGCAACATATCTGTCGCTGATAGCCGTGCTATTGTTTATGGGCTGTTTGAATTATGCCGTAGTCTTCAACGGCATGCAAGTAAAGGATACGGTGTGGGCTCTGACGCCACCCCTCATAGCCATCTCGCTGGCTCTGATTACCAAGGAGGTGTACAGTTCGCTGTTCATCGGCATACTGTCGGGTGCCTTGCTTATCACAGGATTCGAACCCGTGGGAATGCTTAACCAGCTGTTCCCGAACGGCATGATGACGGTGCTGGCAGACAAGTGGAACGTGGGCATACTCGTATTTCTGGTCATCCTGGGTACGATGGTGCAACTGATGAACCGTACGGGCGGTTCAGCGGCATTCGGCGCATGGGCCGCCACACGTATCAAAAGCCGTGCTGGTGCGCAGCTGTCGACGATGCTGCTGGGTTGTCTGATTTTCATTGACGACTACTTCAACTGTCTAACTGTTGGCTCCGTCATGCGCCCCGTCACCGACAAACACAAGATTAGCCGTGCGAAGCTGGCTTACCTGATTGATTCCACGGCGGCACCCATCTGTATCATTGCCCCCATCTCGTCGTGGGCGGCAGCGGTGGCAGGATTCGTCAAGGGCGAGAACGGCATCAGCATCTTTGTGCAGTCCATACCTTTTAACTTCTATGCGCTGCTGACCTTGTTGATGATGGTGTTCATCATCCTGATGAAGCTGGACTATGGTCCAATGTTGCAACACGAGAACAATGCCCGTCAGGGCGACCTCTTCACGACCGGCAAGAGCAAGCAGGCTCAGGAAGAGAGCCGGAAGGAGGAGCGTATAGGGCGCGTGTCAGACTTGGTAGTTCCCGTTGTTCTGCTCGTTACCGGATGTATCGTCGGCATGATATATACTGGCAGCTTCTTCTATGGCAAGAGTTTCGTTGACGCCTTTGCTGCCAGCGATGCCTCAGTGGGGCTGGTGATGGGTTCTGCCGTAGCACTCGTCATCACCATTGCCTACTATCTGGTGCGGCAGTCGCTGTCGTTCAGCGAATGTATGGACTGTCTGCCGGAAGGTTTCAAGCAGATGGTGCCCGCCATGCTCATCCTGACGTTTGCATGGACGTTGAAGAGCATGACCGACAATCTGGGAGCGGCAACCTTTGTGGCTGGCTTGGTGGCAAACTCTGCCGACGGACTCATGGGACTCCTGCCTGCCATCATCTTTGTCGTGGCCACGGGACTGGCTTTTGCCTCCGGAACGTCTTGGGCCACCTTCGGTATCCTCATTCCCATCGTGGTGTCCTGTTTCCAGGACGTCGACCCACAGCTGATGATTATCTCCATCTCTGCCTGCATGGCCGGTGCGGTGGCTGGCGACCATTGCTCGCCAATCTCCGACACGACTATCATGTCGTCCGCAGGTGCACAATGTGAACACATGAACCACGTCACCACACAGTTGCCATACGTCATGACGACGGCCGCTGTGTCGTTCCTGACATTCCTTGTGGCAGGTCTCACCAAGAGTGCGGTGCTGTCTCTTGCTTTCGGTATCGTGGTGCTGTTCCTGCTTCTGATGTTCATTCGTCGTAAACGATAGCAAAAAATTTGGTAGTTCGCTCAACTTTTCGTATCTTTCACCCTTGGTGAAGATACTCCGTCTCGGAAAAACTCAAATTAATTTGGTTTTTTACTCAACTTTTCGTATCTTTGCAGCCTGTTAAGATATTTAGAACAAAAAATAACGATGACCAGACAGGTATTTCTGAAGACGTTTTACATCTATGTGATTCCGTATTTTGTGTTGCTCACGGTGATATTCAGCCTGATGTATGCATATCCGAAACCAGAGCTTCACATGATGCTGAACTCCCATCATACGAGCATTCAGGATACTTTCTTCAAGTACTACAGCGTGATGGCTGAATGGCCGTTGTATGTTCTGGCACTGCTCCCCCTGCTGTGGAAGAAGGTTCGATGGACGCTCTTCTTCGCCTTGTGTGAACTGACGGGCGGTGCCATCCTGCAGATATTGAAACACACCATCAATTACGACCGTCCCGTCAGCGTGTTCGAGAATTACCAAGACATGACTTTACCTTTGGTCGATGGCGTGACGATGTATCACAGCAACTCCTTCCCCTCGGGACATGCCTCTACGTTCTTTATGTTCTGCACCTGCTGTGTCATTATTCTGGCATGTCATTACAGCGAGAAGGATAAAACATACAACCTCCGTTCGCGGTTGCTGTTTTATGCGTCGTTGGTGATACTGCTGGTGCTCGCTGCCTTGGGCGCATACTCACGCGTCTATCTGTCCCAACATTTCCTGTCGGATGTATGCGTGGGCAGCATCATCGGATTTATAACACCGTTCTTGATGTACTATTTATTCAAGAGCAAGATTCTGAAGGTATAATCAAATAAAAAAGGGGTAAGCAATTCGCTTACCCCTTATTGTTTCTGCGACTATCGGATGTTGAGTACGACAATGGATTTTGCCGGTACCTTCACCGTGAGCACACCTTTCTTCAGCTTGGCATCCTTGAAGTCTGTGGGAGCAACGACGCTGGGATGCTGGAAGTCGTTGAAGTCAGCCACGTTCTTCGAGGTAAGGATGCGACCACTGACAGTCTTCGCAACATAGCCTTCCAGGGTGAAATCGATGGTCTGGTCCTTGTCCAGCGAGACGTTAGTAACGGCCAGCACGATGCTGCCGTCGGTGGTCTTCGCGGCTGAGGCCGAAAGCATGGGGCAGGGACGATAGCCGGCATCCTTGGCACCCTCCTTCTCCTTGAAGTAGGCCTTGCTTACCTGCATGGTCTCGCTTTCGAGGTCGAGTGGGAGATAGGTGGCTTCCTGGAATGGGGTGTACATCTCAAACACGTGGTAGGTTGGGGTGAGTACCATGTGACCCGTGCCTTCCTGATCGGTCAGAATCATCGACTGCAGCACGTTCACGATC
Organism: uncultured Prevotellaceae bacterium; assembly: GCA_902774925.1. Classification (GTDB taxonomy): domain Bacteria; phylum Bacteroidota; class Bacteroidia; order Bacteroidales; family Bacteroidaceae; genus Prevotella. The sequence goes on from CACYKE010000026.1 coordinate 6,640, forward strand.
TGTGCGATGTTCGCCATCTTCACACGGTCGGTGTATTTGTGGAACACGTTCAGCGACAGCGCTGCCACAAAGGCGTCGCGCAGGGCGTTCTGCTGGTAGAGGTGTCCGCTGATGGTGCCTGGCTCCTCGTCCCACCATGTTCCCCATTCATCTACGAGCAGTCCGACTTTGCCTTCGGGGTCTTTCTCGTCCATGATGGCCTTGTGCTTCTTGATGACTTCCTCAATCTCGAGGCATTTTCCGAGTGCCCAGTAGTATTGGTCGTTGTCGAACTTCGTAGCGGAGCCCTTCGGACCGTCCCATCCCGAGCATGTATAATAATGTAGCGACACGCCCTGCATGCGGTTGCCGATTTTGTCCATCAGCACCTCCGTCCACTTGTAGTCGTAGTCCGAGGCACCGCTGCCAATGCGATAGAGCTTGTTGCCAGTATAGTCGCGCAGATAGGTGTTGAACTTGCGGAACTCGTCCGAGTAGTATTCTGGCGTCATGTTACCACCGCAGCCCCACGCCTCGTTGCCAATGCCGAAGTACTTCACGTGCCAGGCTTTTTCACGGCCGTTCTGACGACGCAGACGGGCCATCGGCGTATCACCGTCAGAGGTCATATATTCTACCCACTGAGCCATCTCCTTCACCGTGCCTGAGCCCACGTTGCCGCTGATGTAGGGTTCGCAGCCGAGCATCTCGCAAAGGTTCAGGAATTCATGGGTGCCAAACGAGTTGTCCTCGATGGTGCCGCCCCAGTTGTTGTTGCGCAGCGAAGGGCGCTGGTTCTTCGGACCGATGCCGTCCATCCAGTGATAGTCGTCGGCAAAACAGCCGCCCGGCCAGCGCAACACGGGAACCTTCAGCGCCTTCAGGGCTTCGAACACGTCCTTGCGGTAGCCGTTGATGTTGGGAATCTGAGAGCCTTCGCCCACCCAGAGGCCGCCATAGATGCACGTGCCGAGGTGTTCGGAGAACTGTCCGTAGATTTCGCGGTTGATCTTTGCCCCCGCCTTGTCTGCGTGGATTGTTGCCTTCACGTTGTCAGCAGCCATTGCCGTAGTAGCGCAGGCCAGTGCAATCATTGCAGAAATAAAATACTTTCTCATAATCGTATAGTTCTTGTGCTTTTGTGGAATTCTATTCCAGCGGAATGTCGGGGTGTTGCACAGCCAGCGGCATGTCTTTCTGCGAGAGGTAGAACATGTAGAGGATGACGTCCTTCGTGCCGCGGTTCTCGCCGTGGTGAATGGTGCCGACCATCTCTACGACGGCCTCACCCTCATGAACGACCTTCTCCTTGCCGTCCTGTCCGATGATGGTCAGTTCGCCCTGCACCAATATACCATAGTTCATCACGGGATGGTGGTGCCAGCCCAGTTTCTGTCCGGCGGGGAACACATACTTCACTGCCACCAGTTCGGGTCGTCCCTGCAGATAGTCGGGCAGGTCCACACCGTCCCAGCTCTTGTCGGTGCGAATCAGTTCCGTACTCACCACCTTTTTTGCCGTATCGGCCACTTGCACCTCAGCGGTGTTCTCTTGCGCTTGCTGGACTTGCTTCTCCTTACAGGAGGTCATTACACTTGTGCCGCAAATGAGGGTGGCGGCAATCACCCATAGGGTTCTTTTATTCATAATGATATGTCTTAGTGAATTCTGCGTACAAAGATAAGCATTATTTTCCAAATTTGAAAATAATCGGGAAAATATTTGCCGTTCTTAATTATTTTTTCGTAACTTTGTGCGCGGATTAATATGGAACGGAAACTGTTTTGCGAAATATCGCCCTTCACCTATCGGCTGTCGATGGAGAAGGAAATCCTGAAACGTCACGTTCAGGACATGCTGCGGAAGACGCTGTTCGCTAAGGAGCGGACAGAGGAGTCGCTGCCTGTAATCATCTATCGCCACAATTCGCTCATCCGTCGTAGGCTGGGCAATGTCAACATGCAGCTGCAGGAGAACAAGGCGACGAACCTGGCACTGGCGGTGAAGCACATCGACGGACTGGTGATTCGTCCTGGCGAGACGTTCTCCGTCTGGCGACTCATCGGGCGCACCACCAAGCGCAAGGGCTACAAGGAGGGGCTCACCATCGCCAAGGGCAAGCCCTCGCAGGGCATTGGTGGCGGTATGTGCCAGCTGTCGAACCTCATCCACTGGCTTGTGCTCCACAGCGAACTGACCATCACCGAGCACCATCACCACGACGGACTCGACCTCTTCCCCGATTTCGGCCGCCAGATTCCCTTCGGCACCGGCACCAGCATATCATACAACTACATCGACTACCGCTTCCGCAACGACACCCAAAACACCTATCAGCTCCGCCTTTGGACGGACGACGAATACCTGTGTGGTGAACTGCGGGCTACGGAACAGCAGCCCCACACCTTCCACATCCATGCCGAGAACGAATTTTTCTCACGCGAGGGTGGGGTAGTCTATCGCAACGGTGAGGTCTATCGCGACATCATCGACCGCACCTCCGGTCAGCGTCTCGACAGCCAGCTCATCCGCACCAACCATGCCCGCGTGATGTACGACTGTCCCCCATCGATGAATATTAGAGAAGATAATCAGCAATGTCGTGGTATCGAAGAAAAACCAGCGCATCATCTGCATCGACCGCTATCTGAGTGAAGGTCGGACGAAGGGCACGGAATCCCATGAGCGCATTGAGAAACTGGCACGACGAGCAATGGATACGGACTGCACCCGGGAGCCTTACTCCGCCCGTTCTGCTGTCGCCGTCAAGACTTTGCCGAAAGGTGCATTAGTCGAGATTGAGGTTGTGGCATCCTGAATGACGAGACCTGCCAACATAAAGCCAAAGATGGCGGTGATGTGGGCAAGAGAACCGTTTGTCTGAGGCTTGTTGAAGGGTGACGGCACTTCGTCTTCGTCGGACGGTGTGCCTTGGTTGGTCAGTAGTTCGTCGCTATATACGCACTGGAACTTCCGCTTGGGGAACAGCTTCTCTTTCTTAAACTTGTTACGAAGGGCACGCGCCAAGGGGTCGCCCTTCACTTTCCAGAATTCGGTAATCTGAATGCGTGTAGGATCCAGTTTCAGAGCAGCACCCATCGATGAAAAGAACTTGGGACCCCTTCTGTCTTCCCCTGTTGAGGGGAAGGATGTGGCAAGAAGAATAAGTGCCGCCTTGTCCTTCAGTGAGTCGATGGCATCGATGATGTAGTCGTAGTCCTCCAAGTGAAACTCTCCTGCCGTCTCCTCTGTAAAAATCTTCTGCAGGGCCGTAATTTCTGCAGCGGGATTGATGCTGAGCAGGCGCTCTTTCAATGCCTCCACCTTCACCTGTCCCACGGTCTTCGTCGTTGCCATCAGTTGGCGGTTGATATTCGTGATACACACACGGTCCGAGTCTACAATTGTCAACTGCCGGATACCACTGCGCACCAGACTCTCAGCACACCAAGAACCGACACCGCCCACGCCGAAGATAATCACCCGTTTCTGGGCGATACGTTCCATTGCCTCGTTGCCTAAGAGCAACTCACTCCTACGAAATATTGCGTCTTGTATTGCCATCGTCAATAAGGTTCTTATCTTTTCATACTTCGTTTTCTTATGAATCAGGGCGCGAAGGTACGAAAAAAAAGTGAGCTGACCAAACGCCAGCCCACCTTTTTAATTTAAAAGGGTCCGATAGCCAACGCCCTGTATGTGGCCACCTATGCCGTAGAATCGCTGATAGCCAAGTATGGCCGCGAGACTGAGGAAACGCTGGTGGACAAAGACCGCCGACCCACGAAGAGCATCATACTGTTCGATATGATGCCCGATGAGTTTAGTCGCGACCAGCTGAAGCAGAAGATGCAAGAGTTGAAGGTACTATCAAAACTGCGGGATGTAATATGGCGCTGGGCAAAGTCTGGTCTCATTGAGGTGCTGCCCGACGGCAATATCCGCAAAGCGTCTCAAACGCCTCTGGATTCACTTTGCCGTCCGTCCCTTCGTCAACAGGCGGCGTATAAGGCTGATGAAGGGGTAGGCGAGGCCGTTAAATAAGCAAAATTCGGGCTCATCGTTTGGTGGGCTCGGATTTTTTTCGTACTTTTGCGCACTGATAGCGCAAGAGACTGCTCACACTCGGCCATTGATGCGAGCATCATGGCCCTCGCTTAACTGCAGCCTTCGCAGGCAAAATAGTATATGAAGATGAAGCTATATAGCATTGTATGTATAGGAGCGGTGGCGGTGGGTGTGCTGGCGTTCAAGGGCCAAAAGGCTGTGGAGCAGTACGAGATTCCGGCTCCGCTGAACGACCGTCCTGAGCAGGTGTTGCATCGCAAGGGCTACACGACGTCGTATAACGCGACGACGAAGACGCCGAACTGGGTGGCGTGGCACCTGACAGCGGCCCATACGCGTGGCAAGCAGCAGCGCAATGAGGAGAAGTTTACGGAGGACGTGGACATTGCCCTGGGCAGCCGTGCCACGGACAACGACTACTATAACTCACGCTACGACCGTGGCCACATGTGTCCTGCGGGCGACAACAAGTGGGACAAGGAGGCTATGGCGCAGTCGTTTCTGTTTACGAACATCTGTCCGCAGAATCACGGACTGAACAAATATGAATGGAACGACCTGGAAATGCTCTGTCGTGAGTGGGCAAGGAAATATGGTGCTGTGGATATTGTCTGCGGGCCGTTGTTCAACACGTCAGGCGACCAAAAGACCATCGGGCGCAACAAGGTGTGGGTGCCCGAGGCGTTCTTCAAGGTGGTGCTCTGCAGGAAGGGCAGTCCGAAGGCCATCGGATTCGTCTATCGCAACGAGGGTAAGAAGCAGGCCATGAAGGATGCCGTGCGTACCGTGGACGAGATAGAACGTCTGACGCGGATGGACTTTTTCCCCGCCTTGGACGACAAAACTGAGACGCGCATTGAGGCGCAGGCTAATCTGGCCGACTGGTAAAACGAGAACGCATCATCAGAGTTTGGAGGATACCGCGCATGGCGAGGTAGATGACGAAGGCCAGCCACAGACCGTGGTTGCCCATAGTGGACTTTGTCAATAGGAAAACGGCAAAGAAGCAGACGGCAGCGACGAACGACGACAGGAGCATGCCGCGCGTGGCGGTGATGCCGATGAAGATGCCATCCCAGATGAATGCTGCCGCTCCGGCAATGGGTACGAGCCACACCCAGGGGAGAAAACGGTCGGCTGCGGCCAGCACCTGTGGTTCGTCGGTCAGCAGGCTTACGATTCCTTGACCAGCCACGACATAGACCAACGTAAACAGCAGGGTGACGCCTGCGGCCCAGAGAAACAGACAACGGACGGCATCGCGGAAGGCGGCCGTGTTGCCTGCTCCGTAGGTCTTTCCCCCCAAGGCCTCGCCGGCATAGGCGAAGCCGTCCATGAAATAGGAGAAGAAGAGGTAGAGCTGCATCATGACCGTATTGACGGAGAGGATGACTGCTCCGCTGCGTGCACCTGCCGACGTGAAATAGAGGGTGACGGCGACGAGACATAGCGTGCGGAGGAAGATGTCGCGATTGACGACAAAGAACTGATGGATGTTACGCATCAGTCCTTCGCGTCGGAAATAGGGTAGCAGTCGTCCGTAATATTTCAGCAGCAAGGCTATAGCCGTGAAGAGCCCGACATACTGTGCGATGAGCGTCCCCAGGGCAACACCCTCGATTTTCATGCCGAAGCCATAGACCAGCGTCAGCGAGACGAGGATGTTGACAACATTCTGGGTGATGGATATCACCAAGGGAGACTGCGAGTTCTGCATGCCGATGAACCATCCCAGCAGGCTGTATAGTGCCAGCGACGCCGGCGCTCCCCAGATGACGATATGGAAATAGGTCGTGGCGAGGGGCGCGACATCTGGCGTAGGACCTATCAGCGCGAATGCCAGCCACCGGATGGGAATCTGTAGCACGAGGAACAATAGGGCGATGGCCATTGCAACAGTCAGCGAACGCACTAACAGGCGTGTGACCTCCGTCATGTCGCGTCGTCCCAACGCCTGAGCCGTCATTCCGCTGACGCCCATGCGGAGAAATCCGAAGAGCCAGTAGGCCAGGCTGAAAATCATGGACGCCACCGCCACCGCACCGATATATACGGGACTGCCCATGTGGCCGACAATGGCCACATCGACGAGTCCCAACAGCGGAACGGTGATGTTCGACACTATTGAGGGTACTGCGATGCGCAGAATCTTAGTATGCGTGGTCGTCGGCAATCTCCTGTTTGTTGAGCTTTTTCTTGTCGATAGCCCACCATGCATAGACGATGTAGGCTAGGACGAAGGGGATGATGAGACTGACGTAGAACATGGTGCGCAGGGTGAACTCGCTGCTGCACGAATTGGCAATGGTCAGCGACGACTGCAGGTCGGCCGTGGAGGGATAATAGGCGGTGCCATTCCATGCCGACATGAGCAGCAGGGGCAGTACGACAAGTACGACGCCAATGCCCGCAGGCCAGATGCCACCGATGTAATCCTTCGACACGATGGTCTTGCCAATGGCAAAGAGCACCAGCACCACGCCAATGAGCAAGAGGATGGTGAGTGGCCAGAGCGTGAGGAAATTGTCGAGGTACTTGTAAGGCACTATCGAAATGAGCCCTGACTCGTCGTAGGCATAGCCGTCCTTCAGCAGGAGGTGGACCAGATAAGCCACAAACAGCACGAGGAAGGGAACGGCAGCTCCGATGAGCCGAACGCTGGCCCGTGAACGGATGTCCTCGTCGTCAACATTATTAATAATATAGAGGATGCCCAATACGCGTGCCAGGAACATGACGGCCAGTCCGAACACCAACACCCAGGGGTTGAGCAGGGCGTCGAGACCGTGAGAGGCGTTGGCCCATTGGCTGATGACTGGCGTGATGGCACCCGAGTCGACGAGGTTCTCTTTGGCGACTATAAAGTTGGAGCCTTCGAAGAATGTCGCCACTGCACCGCCAAGCAGCAGTGGTCCTAATAATCCATTGATAACCAGACACATCTGGAAAGTCTTTACACCAAAGATGTTGCCTAGTTTGTTTTGGAATTCGTAGCTGACAGCCTGGACGACGAAGGTGAAAAGAATAATCATCCAAAGCCAGTAGGCTCCGCCAAACGAGGTGCTGTAGAACAGCGGGAACGAGGCGAAGAAGGCACCGCCGAAGGTGACCAGCGTGGTGAACGTGAACTCCCACTTACGGCCTGTGGAATTGATGATGAGTCGGCGTCCCTCGTCGGTATATCCCAACGAGCGCACCATCGAGTTGGCACCCTGAACGAACAACAGGAAAACCAGTAATGCACCAAGGAGTGATACCAGGAAGCACCAGTAGTGCTGTAAGAAATCGTATGTCATGATTTGGGTCCTTTCTTGATTTGTTTGAGCATAATGTTAATCTCGACAGCCAGCATGGTGGTGAAGAGGATGAGGAAGAGGATGAAGGTCAGGGCGACGCTGAAACCATCGACGTCGCTGACGCCAACCCATGTGGGAAGCATGTCCTGAATGGTCCAGGGCTGACGACCGAACTCAGCGACCAGCCAACCGCTCTCGGAGGCGATGTAGGCTAGTGGCACGAGGATGATAGGCACCCAGTAATGCCATTTTGGCAGTGTGGCGATGGTGCAACGGTCGTCGGCTTCCGTCTCTGGCAGTATGCAGACGATGGCCAGCAGGCGACGTGTAATGGCTGACAGCCAGGGGATGCGGACAGTCATGATCAGCAGGACGGCAAAGTAGAGGATGAAGATGCAGCCCAGTCCCACCATGATGCGGAATGCCCAGAAATTGACGGGGACGTAAGGCACGAGGTCGGCCTTGTTCTTGACGTAGCCGTAGCCGAAATACGGCATGTTCTCTTTAATTGTTGAGAGCTGAGCGTTCAACGTGGCTTCGTCGGCACCTTCGCTCTTGGCCTTACGGTAGGCAGCAAGGGCGGTGATGGCCTGTTTGCCGCGAGCAATCTTCTCGTCGACGGACGGCTCGCGTGTGCCGTCGGGCTTGGTATAGCCATTGAGGATGTCGTTGATGCCAGGCACGTAGCCGTGGATGTCGTTGGTAGCCATAAACGACAGGGCGTAAGGCATCTCAATCTTCAGCGGAGCGGACTCTTCGCTCATGTAGTCGGGCTGAACGAAGGGGTTCACCCAAGCTACGGCGGTAAGACCAATGTCGGTGCCACCATTGTAGAGTGCCTCCATAGCCGCCAGTTTCATGGGTTGTACCTCGGCAACGCTCTGTGCCGACTTATGTCCAGTCATGGCAGCACCCAACGAGGCGATAAGACCTACGATGGCACCAATCTTGATGCTCTCAATGGCCAGTTTCGTCTCGCGTTTCTGCATGAGATACCAGCAGGAAACGGCCACCACGAAGATGGCTCCGATGATCCAGGCGGAGATGACCGTGTGGCAGAACTTGTCGATGGCAAACGGCGAGAGGGCTACGTCGAAAAACGATACCATCTCGTTGCGCATGGTGTCAGGATTGAACTCGCAACCAACGGGATACTGCATCCATGCATTGGCCACCAGAATCCACCACGCGGAAATCGTTGCACCCAAGCCTGTGAGCCATGTGGAGGCGAGGTGGAAGCCGGGAGAGACCTTCTTCCAGCCGAAGAACATCACGGCCACGAAGGTGGACTCCATAAAAAATGCCACGATGCCTTCGACGGCCAGTGGTGCGCCGAAGATATCGCCTACGAACCAAGAGTAGTTCGACCAGTTGGTGCCAAACTCAAACTCAAGGATGATACCTGTGGCAACACCCATGGCGAAATTGATGCCGAAGAGTTTTTGCCAAAATTGTGCTGTGTTACGCCAGAAGGCGTCACGCTTGCGATACCAGATGGTTTCGCAGATGCCCATGATGACAGCCAGTCCGAGGGTCAGCGGAACGAACAGCCAATGGTAGATGGCTGTCAATGCGAATTGTGCTCGTGCCCAGTTGATGGAGCCAGCGTCGATGCTTAAAAGTAAATCATTCATATTGTTAGGTTTTGTTAGGAATTGTCGGTTTTGTTAAAGAGGGTAGGGATGTCAGGGCGAGGCGCGGTCAATCACCTCGGAAGCGACAAAATCGGGTTCTTCGCCCTCGGCAGCATGCGTCTTCAGGAAATTGGGGAAGAAGAACAACTTCAAGATGACGAAAATGACAAAAAGTTTGATGAGGATGATGGCCCACAGTGTCCGTCCCAGTTTCATGGAGCGGAAACCGTCGTAGTATAGGTCGAATACACGATATAAAAAGCCCGTTTTTTTCATCCGTTTCAGGTCTCAGTACGTTAATATTGATGTTAATAATGATGCAAATATAGTGAATAAATTGAAAACGAGCAAATTTTCCTTGTGTTTTTCGTAGAAAAATACTAACTTTGCAGCCAAAATTGAAAAAATATGGAAAAAAAAGTAGTAAATAGAGCTCTTGTGGGCGTTGTGATCGTTGCTTTGTTGGCAGTGATAGGTTGGTTGGGTTTTAGTCTGAAACAGGAGAAGCAAACCAATCAGGATATGCAGCAGTTGGCAGAATTGGACAAGCAGGAAATGGAGAAGGAATATCAGAATTTCGCCTTGCAATACAGCGAGATGAAGACCTATATCAAGAACGACTCCATCATTGCCGAACTGACTCGTGAGCAGGAACACACGCAGAAACTGTTGGAAGAATTGAAACGTACGCACGCCAGCGATGCAGCCGAGATTACCCGACTGAAGAAGGAACTGGCCACGGTGCGTGCCGTGTTGCGGTCGTATGTGATACAGATTGACTCGCTGAACCGTCTGAATCAGGACCTGATGACGGAGAACGACCGTGTACGTACGGCATTGGAGCAGAGCAACCAGCAGAACCAGACGTTGACGACGGAGAAGGCTTCGTTGTCGGAGAAGGTGGCTATTGCCGCCCAGTTAGACGCTACGAATATCTCGCTGACACCATTGAAGAAGAATGGCAAGGTGGCAAAGAAGATGAAGGATGCCAAGTCGCTGGGCGTGTCGTTTGTCATCACGAAGAATGTCACCGCCAGCAATGGAACGCGTAACGTCTATGTGCGTGTGATGACGCCAGAGGGTGAGGTGCTCAACGGCGGAGGCACGTTTGAATATAGTGGTAAGCAGATGGCTTGGTCGATGAAGAAGAGCATCGAATATACAGGTGAGGAAACGTCGTTGACGCTCTACTGGACCGTGAACGAATACCTGAGTGGCGGACAGTATAACGTCAGCATTTTCTGCGACGGTCAGGCTATTGGATCGAGGAACTTTACATTTGAAAAATAAGGAATGAAGAATAAAATCATTGCTTTCTTCCTGCTTGCTGCAGGGCTGCCACAAGGGGCTGTCGCACAACGGCTGCTCTCGCTGGACAGTTGCAGGGCCATGGCGCTCCGCAACAACAAGCAGCTCAGCATTTCGCGCGTCAAGCAGGAGGTTGCTGCCAATGTGCGTAAGTCGGCACGTACCAAATACCTGCCACATGTCAGTGCGTTGGGCGGCTACGAATGGACCAGCAAGGAAATCTCGCTGCTCAGTGACGAGCAGAAGGAGACGCTCTCGAATTTGGGAACTTCGCTGGCTGGTGGTATTGGAGGAAAAATGGGCGAATTGATGTCGCAGGTGCCGGAAGGTACTTGGCAGATGCTGAATGCAATGGGCATCACCCAGGAAGGCATTGCCACTAATCTCGGTCAGCTGGCAGCCGGTCTCGGCAGTTCGCTTAACGGTGTAGGCCAAGGGATTGTGGATGCGTTCCATACCGATACGCGAAACATGTTTGCAGGAGCCGTGATGGTGACGCAGCCTGTGTTTATGGGCGGAGCCATCATCGCTATGAACAAGATGGCCGACCTCGGTGAGGAACTGGCCTGTAACTCTGCTGAACAGACAAGGCAGCAGACGCTGTATAGCATTGACCAGACCTACTGGCAGGTGGTGTCGTTGCGTCACAAACAGAAGTTGGCAGAGGGTTATCTCGACCTGGTGAAGAAGCTGGACAGTGACGTGCAGAAGATGATTCAGGAGGGTGTGGCCACTCGTAGTGAGGGACTGAGTGTCAGCGTAAAGGTCAACGAGGCCGAGATGATGCTCACCAAGGTGAACGACGGTTTGGTGCTGTCGAAGATGCTGCTTTGCCAGTTGTGCGGAATGCCAGTCTCAGAGCAAATCGTATTGGCTGACGAAGAGAAAGAAACGTTGGAAGCTGTGGTGGAAGCAGCGCCACGGATGGAAGTGGAACAGGCTTTGGAGAATCGTCCGGAGTTGAGACAACTGCAGAATATGGTTGATATGAGCAAGCAGCTGACGAACATCCTGAAGGCTGGCAATCTGCCGCAGGTGATGTTGACGGGTGGCTATCTGGTGTCGAATCCCAATCTGTATAACGGCTTCCAGCGCAAGTTTGGAGGCGTTTGGAATGTTGGCGTGATGGTTCGTGTCCCTATTTGGAACTGGGGCGATGTGGCTTATAAGGTGCGTGCCTCGAAAGGTGCAACGACCATTGCACGGCTGAAAATGGACGATGCCCGCGAAAAGATTACCCTGCAGGTGAACCAGAGCAATTTCCAGGTGCAAGAGGCTAACAAGAAACTGGAGATGGCGAAGGTCAATATCCAGAAAGCCGACGAGAACCTGCGTACGGCCAATCTCGGATTCAGGGAAGGAGTTATTTCGTCGACTACTGTGATGGAGGCTCAGACGGCATGGTTGCAGGCCCAGTCGCAGAAGATAGATGCAGAGATAGATGTCAAGCTCAGTCAGGTGAACCTGCAGAAGGCCCTTGGCACATTAGATTAAAGTTCTTGCCAAGGCAAGCGTACTAAAGAAACGATTAGAAAGTAGAAAGTTTAAAGTTCAAAATATAAAGATTATGTCAAACCAGGCTAAAGAACAACATAAGAATATCCTGTTTGCAATCCTCGGGTTCTCAGTGGTCGTCATCATTGTCGCCCTGATAGGTTTCTTCGCATTGGGTCGTGACCCTGAACTGATTCAGGGACAGGTGGAAGTCAGTGAATACCGTGTGTCGAGTAAGGTTCCAGGACGTATTCTGGAAATTAGAGTGAAAGAAGGCGATTACGTTAAGGTTGGCGATACGCTGGCTATTTTGGACGCCCCGGATGTGCGCGCCAAGATGGAACAGGCCCAGAGCGCAGAGAATGCTGCTGCGGCACTGGAACTGAAAGCACAGAACGGAGCACGTCAGGAGCAAATCCAAGGTGCTTACCAAGTGTGGCAACAGGCCAAGGCTGGATTGGAGATTGCTGAGAAATCGTATCAGCGCATCCAGCGTCTCTTCGACGAGGGTGTCATCTCGGCCCAGAAGCGTGATGAGGTGTATGCTAACTACAAGGCTATGGAGGCCCAATGTAAAGCTGCCGAGAGTCAGTATCAGATGGCCCAGAACGGTGCTCGCCGTGAGGATAAGCTGGCTGCTGCCGCTCAGGTCGGCCGTGCCCGTGGTGCTGTGCAGGAGGTAAACAGCTACATCCACGAGACCGTGCAGATTGCCCAGATGGAAGGCGAGGTCTGCAGTATCTATCCGAAGGTTGGAGAACTGGTGGGAACCGGTTCGCCTATTATGACCATCTCGATGATGCAGGATATGTGGGGTTCTTTCAATGTTCGTGAAGACCAGTTGAACGGTATGGAGGTCGGCAAGACTTTCAAGGCTTTCGTGCCTGCCTTTAATAAAGAAGTGGAAATGAAGGTCTATTATATGAAGGACCAGGGTTCGTATGCTGTTTGGAAGGCCACCAAGGCCAATGGTCAATACGACCTGAAGACCTTCGAGGTCAGAGCTCGTCCGACGGAGAAATTCGACGGCTTGCGTCCAGGTATGTCGCTGATTGTTAAATAGTTGACAATTGATAGTTGACAATTGGAACGGTTGAGGCAGATATATGAAATCATGATGCGAGAGTTGTTGATTCTGCGCAAGAATCACATCTATCGCTTCTGCATGGTGCTCTTTCCCGTGGTGGTGATTTTCTTCTTCACCTCACTGATGGACGACGGTCTGCCTACGAGTATGCCTGTGGGGATTGTCGACTTGGACAATACTTCGACGTCGCGCTCGCTGTCGCAACGACTGGATGGTTTCCAGATGTCGCGTATCGTCGCTCATTATTCCAGCGTCACAGATGCGCGCAAGGCTATCCAGCGCAACGAGATTTACGGATTTCTCTATATCCCGAAAGGTACGACGGAGAAGCTATTAGCTTCGCGTCAACCGAAAATTTCCTATTATTATTCCTATACGACGCTGGCCGCTGGTGCCCTGTTGATGAAGGATTTGAAGACTATCTCCACGTTGGGCTCTGCTGCTGTAGGACAGGCTACCATGCGCGCTAAAGGTTATACCGACCGGCAGATTCAGGCATTCCTGCAACCTGTCAAGGTGGATTTGCACCAGATTGCCAATCCGTGGACCAGTTACAATGCCTATCTCTCGACGATGATAGTGCCAGGTATGATTATGCTGTTCATCTTCCTCATCTCAGCTTATTCGCTGGGTGCGGAACTGAAGTTCGGCTCTTCGAAACGCTGGCTGGAAATGGCCGATAACCATATTATGACGGCACTGCTGGGCAAATTCCTGCCCCAGATGCTCATCTGGCTGGCTATTGTTTACGGCTACGAATACTATGTGTTCTACGTGTTGCAGTTCCCGCATCTGGGGAGTCCGTGGATGTTGGTTCTGCTCGGCCTGATGCAGGTGCTTGCCTGTCAGGGTTTCGGCATTTTCGCCTTCGGACTGTTGCCCTCACTGCGTATGTCGATGAGCGTCTGTTCGCTGTGGGCGGTGCTTAGCATCTCAATGGCAGGTTCCGCTTTCCCTGTTATGGGTATGGATGGCGCGTTGCAGTCGTTGTCGTGGCTGTTCCCACTACGTCATTACTACATGATTTATCAAATTTGTGTCTTCAACGGATTCCCGCTTATTGAGGCGTGGTTCCATTTCGCGGCCCTTGCAGCCTTCATGCTCCTGCCTTGGCTTGTCGTGAAGAAGATTAAAAATGCTATGCTCACCTATGTCTATATTCCATAACATATACGAAGGTATTGTGAACACCTGTTTTATCTGGCGCAAAGAGATGATTCAGGTGATGAAGGACGAGGGCGTGCTCATCTTCTTTATCCTCGTGCCGTTGATTTATCCTCTCCTCTATTCTTGGATATATAATAACGAGACGGTGCATGATGTACCAGTATGTGTTGTCGACCAGTCGCACTCTTCACTCTCGCGACAATTTATTCACATGATTGATGCCTCGGCAGACGTCCGTGTGGCGTATTATGCGCAGGATCTCGATGAGGCCAAGTCATTGGTCAGTCGTCAGCTGGTTAAGGGCGTTTACTTGATTCCCAGCGATTTCGAGAAAAATATTCTGCGGATGGAGCAGGGGACTGTCAGCGTGTATTGTGACATGAGCCTGATGCTCACCTATAAAGCTATTTTCCAAACGGTACAACTTGTCACGATGGAGATGGGTAAAGAGATTCAGACGAAACTGGGTGGTCATTACACAGCGCGCGAAGAGGTTATTGCCGCACGACCATTGGATTATGCCGACGTGCCCATCTTCAATCCGCAGGGAGGTTATGGTTCTTTTGTCCTGCCTGCCGTGCTGATGCTCATCCTGCAACAGACGCTCGCCCTTGGTATCGGACTTTCTGCAGGTACCTCTCGCGACGAGAATATAGGTCGATGCCTTATTCCTTTTAGAGACCCTCACTATCGTGCCACACTGCCTATCGTCTTCGGCAAGGCTGCGTGTTATCTTATGATTTATGGTGTAATGGGTACTTGGCTCGTTGCAGCAGTTCCTCGTCTGTTCCATTTCCCACAACTAGCCGAATGGACTACCTTGCTCGCATTGATGATTCCATACACACTGGCCTGCATCTTCTTTGGCATGGTGGTTTCGTGTATGGTGAAATACCGCGAGAACGTCATGTTGCTCATGGTATTCGTCTCCGTTCCGCTGTTGTTCCTTACGGGTGTTTCGTGGCCGCAGTCAAACATTCCAGGAATGTGGCAAGGCGTTTCTTGGTTATTCCCCTCTACGTTTGGAGCCCGCGCCTTCGTACGCCTTAACTCCATGGGAGCTTCACTCGGCGATGTTCTCACCGAGCTCCGCATCCTATGGATTCATGTTGGCTGTTATTTCCTTATCACCCTCTGCGTTTATCGCTTCCAGATTTACCGTGTCAGCCGCATTAAACTATGACGGGGTGTAGCTCATCCCCCCACATCCTTCTTACCTCTATTTATTATATTCTGCGGTAAGTTCGCAAATCTTCACGATGACGTGCATCGCCTTCTCCATCGACTGGATGGGTACGAATTCGTACGGGCCGTGGAAGTTGATGCCGCCGGCAAAGATGTTGGGGCAGGGGAGACCTTTGAACGACAACTGAGCACCGTCTGTGCCACCGCGGATGGGACGCACCTTCGGCGCTACGCCGCAGTCTTGCATGGCCTTCAGCACCAAATCAATGACGTGCATCGCATCGGGCTCGATTTTCTCCTTCATATTATAATATTGGTCGCTCAGCACGCATTCCACCGTGCCCACGCCGTATTTCTCGTTCATTTGTTCAGCGCAGCGCGCGATGAAACGTTTACGGTCCTCGAATTTGTCGCGGTCGTGATCGCGGATGATGTACGACAGCTTCGCCTGCTCGATGTTCGATGTGATGCCCAGCAGATGGTAGAAGCCCTGATAGCCCTCGGTGGTCTCGGGAGTCTCGTCCTCCGGCAGCATTTTGGCAAATTCGGCGGCCAGTGCGTTGGCATTGACCATCTTGCCTTTCGCGTAGCCTGGGTGAACGCTGACGCCCTTGATGGTAATCTTGGCTGACGCCGCGTTGAAGTTCTCAAATTCAAGCTCGCCTATGTCACCGCCGTCCATTGTGTACGCCCACTCGCAGCCGAATTTCTCAACGTCGAAATGGTGCGCACCCATGCCGATTTCCTCGTCGGGGTTGAACGCCACACGGATCTTACCGTGTTTTATCTCCTTGTGTTCCTGCAGGTACACCATAGCCTGCACGATTTCAGCGATGCCGGCCTTGTCGTCGGCACCCAACAGTGTCGTGCCGTCAGTCACGATGAGATCCTCACCGACGTGTTGCAACAGCTCGGGGAACTTCTTCGGGCTCGACACGATGCCTTCTGATAGCAGGATGTCGCTACCGTCGTAGTTGCGCACGATTTGCGGTTTAATGTCAGCGCCCGAACAGTCGGGGCTGGTGTCATAATGTGAGATGAAACCAATGACAGGCACGTCGTCCTTCGTGTTGGCTTTCAGCGTGGCGTAAATGTAGCCTTTCTCGTCCATTTCCACATCGTCCAAACCTTCGCGCTCCAACTCTTTCTTCAGGTGTTCTGCAAACAGCAACTGCTTGCTTGTACTGGGCACAGTCTCGCTCTCTTCGCTTGACTGAGTATCGAACTTTGTATAGTTCAAAAATCGTTCTGTAATGTCCATTTTCTTGTTTTAAGTTGATTTCTGCCTGCGAAGGTACGAAAAAGCAAGCAAAATACCAAAGATAATCGGATTTTTCTTTGTTCATTTGAAGAAATTTCGTAACTTTGTCGCCATGAACGATATTTCCCCAGCAAAGAAGCCTCGATTGGAATGGCTCGACGCACTACGTGGATTTACCATGATTCTCGTCGTTGCATATCACGTCGCACAGAGCGGTTTCGGTGAGTCGTGGCGACATTCGTCGTCCATGCCGTTCCTCATTCTTTTCCGCATGCCGCTTTTCTTCTTTGTCAGCGGATTTTTGGCATACAAGGCCTCGCAGGTGTGGAACCTCCGTAACCTTGGTGCACTTGTGCTGAAGAAATTGCGTGTCCAACTCATTCCCACGGCCGTGTTCTTCTTGCTGGCCATCGCGCTGTTGTACAAGAACTTCTGGCCGTCGGTCGAAGAGGAACTGATGTCGCCACTGAAGGGCGGTTATTGGTTTACGGTGGCGCTGCTGTGGATGTTCCTCATCTACTATCCCTTTGCCTACTTGGAGAGTAAAATGAAGCACGCCTCGTGGTTGCCCATCGTAGTGCTGTTTCTGTTGTCGCTGGCGCTCTATGAGAGTTGTTACCAACCGAAGTATTTCTCGTGGGCGCAGGGCTATAGGGGTGCTAAGACAGAGCTATGCAATTTCCTGATGTACACCAGCTTGGGTCAGGTGTTTCTCTATTTCCCCTTCTTCCTCTACGGCAACATCGTGCATCGTTATTGGCAGAAGGCCCAGCGTGTGATGGACTCGAAGTGGTTCTTCCCGCTGCTCATCGTCATCGTCATCTTCTGTACGCTCGACGCGTTGAAGTGGCACTACATGCGAATGACGTGGGCCATCGTTCCCCTGACGCTGGCGAAGTTCCTGCTGCTCACCATCGTGTTCATGTATTTCCGCACTTACCAGCAGTACTTCACGAAATTTACCATGATGGGCGCGACGCTGCAGTACATCGGACGCCGAACGCTGGACATTTACCTCATACATTTCCTGTTTATGCCAGACCTGCCGCACATTGGCGCGTTCTTTAACGCCCACACTCACAACTTTGTGGTTGATACCACGCTGTCCATCCTTGTCGGTTTGGTCATCATCGGTTTCAGCATTATCACGTCAAATATCCTCCGCATCAGCCCGTTCTTCAAGAAGTGGCTATTTGGACGAAGTTAAATATTTTACTTATGCAAGTTACTCCCAAAGAAGGCATCACTGATGCCAGACAATTAGGCTATCCCAAGTATGCCATATTAGGTATGCCCGGCAACTAACCTTTCACGCAATGAGAAAGATTGAAGATATTCAGGAATTGCGCCAGATTCAGATGGGCATCCTTGATGAGGTCCATCGCTTTTGTGAGGCTCACGGCCTGCGCTATTTCCTGTCGAGCGGCACACTCATTGGGGCGGTGCGCCATAAGGGATATATTCCTTGGGATGACGACATAGACATCTATATGCCTCGCAAGGACTACGAGGAATTTCTCCAGACTTATACTTCTGATTCTGGGCATTATCGAGCTATTAATCCTCAGACGGAGCAACACTATTATTATACCTTTGCCAAGGTTGTCGATCTACGGACGCGAATGGTGGAAAAGGAAACGGCAGGCTACGAAATCGGTGTCTATATGGATATCTTCCCAGTTGACTATGTGACGGATGACTTGCAGGAGCGCGAACGTATCTTTAAAAAGAAGAAGTTGCTTTATAAAATTAGGAGATGCAAGATTTCGAAGAACAATTATCTGCGTTCACGCCTCGCATATTTTGTCTATAAACATTGGCCTATGAGTGTTGGTCAGATAGAGCGTAAGATTCGGAAGTTGATAGTATTGACAAAGCCTACGCGTACCGTCTGCAATATGACGGAGGCTGGCCCAAGTATCAAAGGCTGTTTTCCTGCAGAGGATATCGCCTCGTCAGTGGATATCGAGTTCGAAGGGAAACAGTATAAGACGATGGTAGGCTATAAGGACTATCTGGAGCGAACTTATGGCGACTATATGACGTTACCCCCCGTAGAGCAACGCGTCACGCATCATTTTGAGGCTTACTGGAAGTAACTATACCCAGATTTTCTTGTCTTGCTTTTGGTATTCAAAACCTTGTGAGGTGTTGATGGCTTTCTCGTATATCTTTGAGGCAAATACAATGTCATGGAGAGCTAAACCGTAATTGTAGCTAAGAATACGTTCGTCATCATTAGTACGACCAGGATTCTTTCCTTGCAATACATGGTGAATCTCATCGTATTCGTGGAACTGTTTGAAGTACTTCCACGTCTGAATCTGTCCAGTGTCGTCGCCAAAGACCTTGTCGAAAAAGAGGTCGCAATTCTGAAAGCCACGCACGTGGACGGGAATCACCGTCACCCCTTTCTTATATAGGCTGTTGTCAGGGAAGAGCAATTCTGTCGCTACGGTGACGCATGATATCACAACATCAGCTTCTGAGAGGAATGCCGTGGGATTGTCGATAATCTCAAATGTTACATTGTTGTGGCCCTTGAAACGTTCGATGAACTGCTCAGCTTGATCTTTATAACGCATTAGACGAATGGTGATATGGCGATCTTCGTTGTCTGCAATGAGACAAAGGGCTACGGACCGTGCGATGTTGCCTAAGCCTATCATCGAATACGTGTCAACGCCTTTGCGCTGAAACGTTCTTGCAGCAAGGGCAGCTACGGCCCCCGTCCGCATGGCTGTAATCCAGTCACCATCCATGATGGCTAAGAGCTGTCCTGTCTCCGCATCATAGAGCGTGATGTCGCTTTTCAGCGTAGGTGTTTGTCCCTCAATACGACTCACCAGTTTCAGGCCAAAATACTTTCTACCATTGTATTTAGGCAAAAGACAGGGCATAGAGGTCATAAAGTCTTCTCCTTGTGGATGAACACTGAGTTTAGCAGGCATCTGGGCATCGTCTTTCATCAGGAAGCCTTGTTTAACCCATTCAATGCACTCTTTTGGACTAATGTTTAGTGCATCTATATGTTGCTGTTGGATGATGGAAACCATACCTCTATTTTAGTGTTTTGAGTCCTTCAATGAGTCGCGTGTTGTCCTTATGGTCGCGAACGGCAATGCGCATGTATTGCTTCTGTGGGTCGAGACCGGGCTTCAAACTACAGTCGCGTGTCAGGATGTTGTGCTGTTTCAGCATATAGATCACAATCTCACTGGCTTTGTAGGGAGGCAGTACTTCGCAAAGGAAATAGTTCGCCTGCGTAGGCATCACGTGGAAGAAAGGTATCTGTTTTAGTTTCTCATAGAAGTCTGCACGCTCTTTGACGAACTTGTCACAAGCACGCTGATAGTCTTTCTCGTGCTTGTTGTATATTTGCATGAAGAACTCGGCAAACGAGTTGAGGTTCCAGATACTCACCTCTTTCTTAATACGCGCGATGAGGTCTTTGTTAGCAGAGGCTAAAATGCCCAGACGCAAGCCTGGCACACCATAGCTCTTTGAAATGCTTTTCATGACTGCCATATGGGGATAAGCCTCCAGTATTTCGTCGCTTAGCAAAGAATTGTTGGCATAGTCATCGCTGAAGTCCACAAAACTTTCATCGACCACCAGACGGATGCCTTTGTTTTCGCACCATTTGGCAAGACGTAGCACGTCATCCTTGGGGATGAAATTGCCCGAGGGGTTATCTGGGTTGATGACCATCAGTTGGCGGATGTCTTTATCGCCAAAAAATGTCATCAGGTCGTCGGCTGTATAGCGATAGTCCTCGTTTTGCGGTATGAAGGTCACTTGCTGGTCCTTGTCATATCGATTTGGATATTCCTCAAAGGTAGGACGGATGAAGCCTGTCTTGGCAGTTAGCTTTTGGCTTTTGGCTGTTAGCTTTTCTTCCATCAATACCTTGATAAGTTCCGCAGCACCGTTGCCAGGCACGATATAAGGCTCGCTGACGCCAAAACATTTGCTGGCAATCAGTGTGTTTACCTTCATGCCAGAAGGGTATTCCGTCAGCAGCGTGTCGAAGTTGGCACGCAGTTCGTCCTTCATCCTGCGACTGGGGAAGTAGGGGTTCACCAAATAGCAGAAATCCAGCATCTGTGGGAATCGCCAGAAACCGCCATAGCGTCCGTAATATTTGCGAAGAACATCTTTTTCATCAGCAAACAACGCCTCAGCAATATCCAGATCCTGCTTGTCATCAATCTCGTACCACTTCTCCTGTCCGATAGGCAGGGCCTTCATGTCGTGATTGTTGAGCAGCGAGATGATGCGTAGCACGTTTTCGTAGTACTCGTTATTGCCCACAGCCTTGGTGTAGGCATCAAGGAAGGGCACGTATTTCTGTTGTGAAAACTGCTTACTGAGTTTATAGATGTTGACCGTTTTGTAATACGAGTCGACGTCGTTGTAGTCGAAGGCGTCTTTCGAGATAAAATTGACGATGTTTTGTTCTTCGTCCAACCGCACCATCGTACCATCCATCCACGTCTCGTATTTGGCGACGAGGGCAAGGTTGGGGTAGGGGTTGTCCACAATCATCGGGATCAAGCGTTCGCTGAAAATGAGGTCGCTCTCGATGAGTAGCGTGTCGTCCTCCTGCAACTTATCCTTGACAATAGCCAGCGAGTAGATATTGTTGGTCTTGTCGTAGACAGGATTCTCAGCGAATTGCAAATGGCAATTAGCAGTTAGCTGTTGGCCATATTGTGATGAAATATACTCGCGGAGTTCCTTGCCTTTATAACCCACTACGATGATGACGCGGTTGAGCTGTTGCTTGGCAAGCTGTCCCAGCAGACGGTCAATGAGTCGTATGCCATTTACAGGGACCATACATTTCGTATTGTCCTTCGTATAGTCGCCAAGCCTGCGACCCATGCCTGCTGCTAAGATAATTGCCTGCATCTCTTTAACCTTTAACCATTAACCTTTAACCTACTTGGCTTCCGGGCTTTACGTCCTTCGTCGTGGTCACCACGCTGAGGCTTTCGTCGGCATCGACGGCAGAGAGAATCATGCCCTGACTCTCGATGCCCATCATGTTGCGTGATGCGAAGTTGGCCACGAAAAGGATGCGTTTGCCGATGAGCTCCTCAGGATTCTCGTAGAAAGCAGCGATACCCGAGCAGATGGTGCGGTCGACGCCAGAACCATCGTCGATGGTAAACTGCAGCAGCTTCTTCGACTTCTTCACCTTCTGGCAATCCTTCACCAAACCTACACGGATATCAAGCTTCTCGAACTCCTCGAAGCTGACGGTATCCTTGATGGGAGCAGCCTTGTACTGAGCAGCCTCGTTAGCCTTCTTGGTCTCAGCCAACTTGTCGAGCTGCTTCTGGATGACATCGTCCTCAATCTTCTCGAACAGCAGGGCGGGTTCACCCAACTGGTGACCAGCCTTCAGCAGGTCAGTGCTGCCCAATTGTTCCCACTCAAACGACTCTAAGTTGAGCATATCGCGTAGTTTACGCGACGAGAACGGCAGGAACGGCTCAAAGGCAATAGCCAGATTGGCTGTCAGCTGCAGACAGATGTTCAGAATAGTCTCGCAACGCTTCTGGTCAGTCTTCCAAACCTTCCAAGGCTCACACTCGGTAATATAGCGGTTGCCGATACGTGCCAGGTTCATGGCCTCGAACTGAGCATCGCGGAACTTAAATTGGTCGAGCAGAGCTTCCACCTTCTGCTTCACGTCCTTGAACTCCTCCAATGCCTGCTTGTCAACATCCAGCAGTTCGCCACAGGCAGGAACGACGCCGTCCCAGTATTTCTTGGTCAACTGCAGGGCACGATTCACGAAGTTACCATAGACAGCCACCAACTCGTTGTTGTTGCGGTCCTGGAAGTCCTTCCATGTGAAGTTGTTGTCCTTGGTCTCAGGAGCATTGGCAGTCAACACATAGCGCAACACATCCTGCTTGCCAGGCATATCCACGAGGTATTCGTGCAACCAGACAGCCCAGTTGCGTGAGGTGGAAATCTTGTCGTTCTCCAAATTCAGGAACTCGTTAGATGGCACGTTGTCAGGCATGATATACTTGCCGTGGGCCTTCATCATGACAGGGAAGATGATGCAGTGGAACACGATGTTGTCCTTGCCGATGAAGTGCACCAGACGGGTGTCCTCATCCTGCCACCACTTCTGCCACGAACCCCATTTCTCAGGTTCCTTGGCGCACAACTCTACCGTGTTCGATACATAACCGATGGGGGCGTCGAACCACACATAGAGCACTTTTCCTTCCGCACCCTCAACAGGTACGGGGATACCCCAGTTCAGGTCGCGCGTCATAGCACGAGGCTGCAGGTCCATCTCCAACCAGCTCTTGCACTGGCCATAGACATTGGGGCGCCACTCCTTGTGACCCTCCAGAATCCACTCCTTCAGCCACTCCTGATACTCGTTCAGGGGCAGATACCAGTTCTTGGTGCTTTTCATCACAGGTGTAGAGCCGCTGATGGTTGACTTTGGATTGATGAGTTCCGTAGGACTCAGGTCGCGGCCACACTTCTCGCACTGGTCACCGTATGCACCCTCGTTGTGGCAGTGGGGGCACTCGCCCGTCACATAGCGGTCAGCCAGGAACTGCTTAGCCTCCTCGTCGTACAACTGCTCGGTGGTCTCCTCCACCAACTTGCCCTCGTCATACAGTTTGCGGAACCACTCGGCGGCAAACTTGTGATGCGTATCGCTGGTGGTGCGACTGTAGATGTCAAACGAGATACCGAACTCCTCGAACGAGTCCTTAATCATCTTGTGATAACGGTCCACGACGTCCTGCGGGGTGATACCCTCCTTGCGGGCACGGACGGTGATGGGTACACCATGTTCGTCACTTCCACCAATAAACATCACGTCCTCCTTCTTCAGACGCAGGTAGCGCACGTAGATATCGGCAGGAATATAGACACCTGCCAAGTGACCAATATGTACACCGCCATTTGCGTAGGGCAGTGCCGAGGTCACCGTTGTTCTTTTGAATTTCTTTTCTGCCATTTCCTTGCTCTTTTTTCAATTTTGCCTGCAAAATTACTAATTTTATTTCACATGACAAAAGAAACCTCTGAAAATATGGTTTTAACGGTTATGACAACGATGTCTCGTATGGGGATAGGCCCGAAAACGTAAACGATTTCGTGACTTTTAACAAGAATTATCGCGCTCGTGACATCAATGAGCGCGATTTTTTTGTATCTTTGCAGAACGATTCCGACTTGTGCGGGAGCGTGCAAACCTATACGCGAACATTATTTTATTAACATAAAACTTAATTCGTATGAAGAAACATTTACTAAGATTCAGTACGCTCTGCCTGCTGGCCATGATGGCTATTGTGGGACGGGCAGAAAGCATTACGGCTACGTGGGACTTCACCAATGCTGACATTATGGAAGCTACAATGGCTTTCTCTGGCACAACGGAAGCTGGTGAAGTGGAAGCCATCGAGAAGAACGGCCTGAAGATGATCGTCGAGGCCAATGGTGCTTCATTCCGTAATAACGGCAACAGCATTCAGGTGGCCACAGGTGCTACGTTTAAGATTCCCGTAAAGAATGCCGGCGACCTCATCACCGTCAACGGCTATCCCGATTTCTCTTATTATACCATTGCCGGCGGCGAGGAGCTGAAAAACGACAACACCTATAAGGCTAAGCGCAGCGACGCTGAGGCTGGCTATGTGGCTATTACTTCAACGAACAACAACAACTACTACAAGTCCATCTCCGTCACACAGTATGCCGAAGGACCCCAACTGACGGAAAAATCGATATACAGTACGGACTTTAACGACTGGGAGCCGGCAAAGGCAACAGATCCTGCTACCAATGTGGATAAGCAGACGAAATTCACCAATGAGACATTATCGTTCTCGCTGTTCCAGACACAGGTGCTGAGCACGGACGATACTAAGTTCCAGAATTACATCACTCTGCCGCACATGGCGCTGAGGGCTGAGAAGGGCGCTGGTTCTACCATCACCACCACTCCATTAGCCAATATCACCAAGGTACGTTTCCTGCATGGTGCTACGGGTAGCAACCGAGGTTGGAAACTGGAGGTGAAAGGCGATGGCGATGAAGACTGGGTAGTCGTCTCCGATGCTGTGGCCAATCCTGCCGGTGGTTGCGAAGTAACCAAGGACATTAACAGGACGAACTGCCAGTTGCGGTTCTCGAATCTGGCAGACAGCCAGTATGCCTTCCTCTTCGAACTCGAGATATTCGGAATGGTAGACCTCTCTGGTGCTCCCATGCTTGGGTCGTTCAAGGCAAATGGCGAAACCTACGGTGCAGAAATCTTCGAGATGGGCAACGATGGGAACTATACTGCCAACATCGAACTGTTCAAGAGCGACGAGATGATTTCGGAAAGCAATCCCATTACAGATGTTACTGCCGATAACGGTGAGATTGGTACAGTGACTTACGCCGGTGATACCGATAACTGCAAGGTAACAATTCCTGTAACTGCCAGTGGACAGACGGTCAACTATGTTGCAAACTTCATCCGCAAGCCATTCTTCACGTTAAGCTATATGGACCTTGACGGTACTACCGTGCTGCAGACCCAGAGCGTGGAGAAAGACCGTGCCATCGGTGAGTTCGAATATGACATTAATAATGTGAAAGCCACGAAGGACGGCTACAAGGCCCGCGGCTGGTTCAAGACGGGCGTGCTGGGTGAGAAGTTCACCACTGCTGACGTTATCACTGCCGACACGAAGCTCTACGCCATCCAGACGGAGATAGAGGAGGCAAGCACCTATAAGAAGTATTTCTTCGACTTGGCCGACAAGTACTTCTATGCTGAAGACCATGAGGCATTTAACCCCGCTGGCGAGGGCTACTACTATCACGACGCACAGCACGGATGGGCATTCAAGAATGGCAATACCGTCGACCTGCTGGTAGGTCCGAAGGCTACCATCACCGTGACACTCTGTCAGTATGGTTCCGGCACGGGCATCGTCGTGAAGAAGGGCGAAGAGACACTGGCTACGCTCGACGGCAAAGCTGATGGAGACGGCGGCACGGCTGTCTATAGCTACGAGGGTGAAGCTGGCACGCTGACGCTCGAGATGCAGTGCGGCGGCGAGATGTACATCCACGCCATGAAGATTGTGAACACCGCCGAGGCAAGCTACGACAGCCAGGGCAACTGGTACTTCGTGAAAGCTGGCAACGCAAGCAGTCTCATCGACGCCATTGACGTTGTGAACGGCAAGAATGCTGCGAAGGATGCCGAGCGCGCCATCATCTTCCTGCCGGACGGCATCTACGACCTCGATGCTACCGTGAAGACGGCCATCACCGGTCATAACATCTCGATCGTCGGACAGTCGATGGACAATACCATCATCGTCACCAAGCCCGACCTCAGTGTTGAGGGTCTGGGCAAGGCCGACCTCTTTGACAACAGCGGTACGAACCTCTATCTGCAGGATCTGACGCTGCAGAACGCCCTTGACTACTATGCTGCCTCTTCGGCCGGACGTGCTGCCGTGCTGCAGGATGCCGGTAACCGCACCATCGGTAAGAACGTGCGCATGCTGTCTTATCAGGATACCTACTACAGCTCGAACAGCAGCCAGCAGGCTTACTGGGAGAACTGCGACATCCACGGTACCGTTGACTTCATCTGCGGTGGCGGTGACATCCGATTCCAGAAGACTACCATCTCGCTGGAACCGCGTAAGACTGACGGCAAGGGCAGTCGCACCGTCGTTGCTCCTACCACAAAAACAGCGTTCGGCTATGTCTTTGACGGCTGTACGGTGGTTGACCTCGCCGAGGGCAAGGGTGACTGGAACTTCGGTCGTACTTGGCAGAATGAGCCTATCACCGTCTATCTGAACACCACACTTGACGACAATGCCAAGAACACCCTCATCGCCACCCGCTGGATTGAGAAGGGTATGAACAACACAGACCCGAAGACCTTCGGCGAATATGGCACGAAGGACGCTGCTGGCACCAACATCACGCCTGCAAGCAATATCATTAACTCTTATAGTGGCGCTTTCGAGACAATTCTCAGCGCCGAGCAGGCTGCTGCCTTTGCCTACGACAAGATGTTCACCGACTGGGATCCTGCCGCTCTCGCTCTCCAGCTCGACGCTCCTGCCGACGCAAAGTATGCTGACGGCAAGGTAACCTTCGGCGTAGCTGACAACGGTATGACCGGCGCAGCCATCTTCAAGAACGGCGAATTCGCAGGTATCTCCACTGATGGCAGTTTCGACATCACCATTGATCCTTCTCAGGACAAACTCACCATCCGTACAGCCAACATAATGGGTGGTCTTGGTCCCGAGGGTAAAGTGGCTACTACTACCACCGGCATTGATATGGTTAAGGGTGAAGGATTCAAGGCTAATGGTGAGTTCTACAACCTGAACGGCCAGCGCGTGGCTCAGCCCACGAAGGGCCTCTACATCATTAATGGTAATGTGGTCGTGATTAAGTAAGCTCACGGTCGTGACGAAACAAAAAAAGCAAGCTCGCATTACTGCGGGCTTGCCTTTTTTTATCCGTCATACCTGCAAATTTTCCGCCCATAGCGCGAGCGAAAGGAACTAAGCGGGCGGTCGTTGGAAAGTAAACCGCCCGTTTACCGGTTGAGGATTAAAATCGGGGTTGACCGATCTTTTTGCTAAAGTTCTTTCAGAATTGTTTGGTTGTTACCAAAATAATGTTTAACTTTGCAGTCGTCATATGTACGACTGCGAGTGTGCTCACGCTCGAAAGACTAGAACGAGTTCTGTCTTTGCTCGCTTAACCGCACACGTGACAGCGATATGGGTTTGCGCGCCTTGCGCCCTTGTTAAGAGGGCGGCGGGCGGCAAGAGGCAGAGGCCTCATAGCCCTTTTGGTGGAAAAAGAAGAGAAGCAAGTGCTTCGTCTTGTTCAGTGAAACCTAGGAAATTTCATTAACGCACAAGATGGACACGGTGGCTCCTCCCGCGTTTGGCGTGGGATTGTTGCATCACTGTATCTTTGCGTTATGGTTATCCTAGGACCTCACTGGAGAGATGTGGAACGAGCAACGATTCTGCGTCTTTTTTGTGTGTCAAATAATGTACGCGCGAGGGACCCTCCCCTGAGCAACCCCGTGAGGGTATTACCCCGGGCAACCGCCATCCTTAAAAAATAAAAAGGAAATAAGTAACATTTATAATTAACTTAAACAATTTTCATTATGAAACAAAAACTTTTACTTAAATCAATGCTTCTGCTATTCGCCCTGATAGCAGGTAGTACGAGCGTGTGGGCAACGGATGTGACTTTTACTTTTAATACTGATGCGGGTATAGCCGAACTGGGTATTACAAAGCCTTCCGCTAGTTCGGGAACTGATTTGGGAACAGATCCATATAATAAGGATTGTGTAAGTCTAACTGCCACAAATGGCGGAACGAATACTCGTGTATGGAATTCAAGTGGAACGTTGGACTTACGTATTTACAGTAACGGGACATTAACTTTTACAGCACCTGCGAATATCACCAAGATTGTACTTGCAGGTTCTACGGTTGGTGGTTTTACTGTAACTGCCGGAGATGGGGAATTCTCTTCTGGTACATGGACAGGAGATGCTGCAATGGTGACACTTAAAGCTACTGCTACCGAAAAGATTAATACAATTACAGTTACATATACTGCGGCATCTGTTGAAATGCCGACTTTCAGCCCTGGTGCTGGTGCCGTTGAGAAAGGTACTGAAGTGACAATTTCTACTGAAACAGCAGGCGCAAATATCTATTACACAACTGATGGAACGACGCCATCAAGTAGTAGTACAGCGTATGATTCAGAAAATAAGCCCACTATCAATGCAGCTACTACAATTAAAGCTATTGCTATTAAGGGAGGTGATGCCAGTCTTGTTGCTACGGCAGAATATACAATTAAAAAAGTTGCTACACCAACTTTCTCTGTTGCAGCAGGTACTGTTTTTGCAGGAACTCCTGTTGAATTGGCAACAACAACTGATGGCGCAACAATCCATTATACAACAGACGGGACAGATCCTACAGCAAGCAGTCCCACATATAGTTCGGCTATTAGCATTGATGCGGATATGACCATTAAGGCTATTGCTGTTAAAGCAAAATGGGACGATAGTGATATGGCAAGTGCAGCTTATACCGTTTTGCCCCCAGTTCCTGGCCTTTCAATCGATTTTGAAGTATCTTCCCTTGACCAATATACCGATTGGATTTTTGTAAATGTTGGCAATACTAATACTGCAATAACTGCTCATGGAGGAACCAAGTATGGTGCAAACATTAATGGCTCTGGTAATGGTGTTAACACCTGTTCAATTACAACAAAAAACAAGATAGCATATCCTGGTTCAATTACATTCTATGTAAGTAAGGTAAGTACTAATACTTCAGCAAGTTCTTGGTATGTAGAAGTGTCAGAAGACGGTTCTGTATGGACACAAGTAGGTGATGCTCAAGATGCTAAAAGCATGAGTAAAGGTTCTTGGGTAGAGGTGTCTCGTAGCCTTACTTCATATAGCGATGTATATGTTCGTATTCGTTATGGTAGTAGTAATGCTATCCGTGCCGTTGATGACATTGTGCTAACAGAAGTTAAAGTTCCTGTTACCATTGCTTCAAGTGGCTATTCCACGATAGCAAAAGGCTGTGGCCTTGACTTCGCAAATGCGACACCTGCAGGATTGGAGGCATACATAGTTCCTTCTATTACGGCTAGTACTGTATCGTTGAGCGCTATTGATGAGGCTCCTGCTTCAACAGGTGTTATTCTGAAGGGTACGGCTGGTGCTACCTATACTATTCCTGTAAAGGCTGATGCTGCTGCTGTTGGTACCAACAAGTTGCAGGCAGCTGTGGCTGCAACTCCAATTACTGCAAACGCGGCTTATATCTTGAAGAGTGGCGAGTTCCACTTGGTAACTGCTGCTAGCACTGTACCTGCAGGCAAGGCTTATCTGTTGGCAAGTGACATTTCTTCTCCTGCTCCTGTTCTGAACTTTGGCTTCGATGACGCTACGGGTATCAATGCGGTTATTGGTGAAGGATTCACGGTTAATGGTGAGTTCTATAACCTGAACGGCCAGCGCGTGGCTCAGCCTACGAAGGGACTCTACATTGTGAATGGTAAAAAGGTAGTAATTAAATAAGGTATAGGAGGACACAAATTATGAAGAAAGAATATTTTGCTCCCCAAATGGAGATTGTAAAGATACAGGCAAAGCAATTACTGACAGCGTCACCTATGGGATATGGTGATCCTGTAGACAACGCATCAGGTGCTGAAGCTCCTGGATATGAAGATGGTGGTTTCTAAACCGAACATTCGGTAAAAAGCTGAATAGAAAGAATATAACATAAAAACATCCTCGTTCTCTGAGGTTGTATACACATTCATTGCTCAGCGGAGCATGAAAAGCCATCCATTATTTCATAATATAATGGTTTATATGAATAGATTTACCTCCACCGTTCGCGAGAATCGTGGGCATTTTGCTCCCTTATTCGTATCTTTGCAAGGAGATATGGCAGAACAGGAGAAATGGCAATGGCAGGAGCCTGGCAGGGCGTGGAAGGGTGTGGGCCTGTACCACATCACACTGACCATTCCCGACCGTCAGCCTCTGTTGGGCACGCTGGACATCCCTGACGGGAATCCCACGATGACCGCAGTGAGACGCACACCGCTTGGCAATGCGCTGGTTGATTGCCTATTGGACATCCCCCACCACCATCCGGAGGTGCAAGTGCTTCATTTCTGCCTGATGCCCGACCACCTGCATGCCGTTTTGTATGTCCGTCGTACGATGCCCACGGGCATCAAGGGGATGGTGCGCGGATTCTGGCAGGGCGTGAAGAAACTGGGACGGGCTTCTTCCATTTTTCCGAATGACATTCGGGGGAACCGACAAGAAGGAACGCAGGGACTTCAGGAAGCTACGCGCAACTTGGAAGCCTTCGCTGAGGGGCTAAAAGGGCAGATGAGCGACGAGGCCTATTACAACCTGCATCCAGTCTTCACAGAGATGCCCTTCATCCGGCCGATGGGACGAAGGACCCAACTGCCCAATACCATACGCTATATCGACATGAACCCACAGCGACTGGCTACCAAACGCCTGATGCCAGGCTTCTTCCGTGTGCAGCAAGACATCGTTATTGGCGAACGTAGTTACGATGGTGTGGGTAACACAACGTTGTTGATGGCTGGGCAGTTCATGCCAGTGCATGTACGCAGCGTCTGGGTGAAGGCTGCAGAGAATGGTGATGCAGAACCGCTACGCAGCTATAAGAATGGTTGCGTGCTGGCAGCTCGCAAGGGAGCCGTGATGGTGTCACCCTTCATCTCTACAGACGAGAAACAGGTGATGCAGGTATTATTGCAGGAGCAACTGCCGTTTATCGTCCTTGCCGACAATGGCTTCCGCGAATATTACAAGCCCTCCGATGCGCTCTTTGATGCTTGTGCTGCAGGTCGTGTGCTAATACTCAGTCCTTGGCCATACAATGTCGAGAAACGGAAAATCAGCCGTGAGGAGTGTGTTGCACTGAACGGAATGGCGGAGGAAATATGTAATCAACTTGAAGGTTTTTGATGTAAGTAATTAAAATTTCATTCATGCAAATTTTTATAAACACTATACATCTATTCATTATGTTATCTAATTGTCTTATTATTAGATAGTTATCTAATGAATTGTTGTGCTTTTCTATTCACTCACTATTCATTCTTTACGTTAAAATGTCGCCTTCAGCGATTTAAAAATCCGCTCAATACTTGAATATTAGTAAGTTACGCAATAACAAAAATTATCGTAACACTTTGTAACTGGCTGCGTAACAAAGTGTCACCGCCTTTGTGACAAAGTGTTTCCGGCGTTATTACAAATGAGAAACACGTTCGCTGAACGACGCAAAAGCATCAGAATTTTGGCTAAAAGCGCGAAATGATGAATAGTCAAAGCACTATTCATGTCCACTATTCATTCTGCAATACGCTGATAATGAGTAATTTGTCTTAAATAATGAATAGATGAATGGTTTTTTAGGTTTTCTTTTGAAAATTCTAATGTGACGGTTTCAAGTCCGGCCAATAAACAAAAAAAATCGGGCCCACTTGTGAAGGTGGACCCGGTTTTTGTTTTATCGTTACTTACGCGGATTTTTCAATCTTCATCGTCAAAAAAGAATTCTGGAGCCAGGTTTCCTGATGTTGCATCAGTACTGCCGTTATTTCCTAGGCCTGAACCTGCCAACAGTGTCTGCTTCTCTATCTCTATAACGTCCATTACTGGGCTAATATATGTTTTCTTCATAATTTTTTTTCCTCCTCTATTTATTTTACTACGTATTTTTTACCATTCACAATATACAGGCCCTTTGTAGGCTGAGCCACGCGCTGACCTGACAGGTTGTAATAACTATTGTCGTTCAATGTTCCACGTTCAACGTTCAACGTTTCAACGCCAGTAGTTCCGTTGTCGTCGCCAATGCCCATGAATGTAGGAGCAAGGGTAGGCTCAAAACCAGCCATGTCTGCTACATTAAGATATGCAGTATTGGCACCTACGGTAAACGCGTTGCTGTTCTTATAGAAACCTACACCAGCAGCCTCGTTCATCAGTACATAGATAGTGTTTGCATCCTTCACTGTAGCAGCTGTCACGCCCTTAAGTTTGTTAGCAGATGCATCATAAGCACCGCTTGCTGCAACAGGGATAGTTACTTCGCCATTACCCTTCAGCAACAGACCCGTATTTGCAGGAACAGTTGTTGTTATTGCGTCAGAGAGGTTCAGAGTAGTGCCGGTGTTACCCGTAACGATATAAGCACCTTCAAGATTTGCTATGCTGCTTGAGAAATCCAAAGCGTATGGGCTGTAATATGTTGCCCAACCAGCAGCGGTGATGGTCTTAGAAAAAGTAGCAGGAATCTTCAACGCAATACCATAGATTACACCATTTGTATTATCACAAGTGCTATAGAAGAAAGCTACGTAAGTATGAGTAGCATCAAGACCAGAGAATGTCTTTATATTATCATTAGTCAAAGCTGCAACCTTGCTTGACTCCGTTGCAAAAGGTGCCCCCTGATTGCCAACAATAGACTTACTTGTCATATCGGCAATCAACACATGTGCTTCGAAATTTTCCTTTCGAGGATTCAACATAGCCTCGAACTCGGTAGTGCCTGTAAACTTAAAGGCAAAAGTACGATCATTTCGTAAAGCAAGCAAACTGGTTTCTGATGCTGATGATGGGTATTTAGAACCTTCTGGAGACGTCCACTTAACGCCAGACGAATTCGCATTTATTGAAGTAAGCCAGAAATTCTTAGAGGAACCTCCACTGTAGACATCGGCTTTTGGCTCAAGTACAACATAACCATTGGTTGGTGTATAGATGCTTTGTGTTCCCATATCAAGGGCTGTCTCTGGTAGCGTGGCAGGGAAAGTGATGCCATCCACATATGGATAATCGCTTTCTTCCCACTGTGCAGTGAAAGTTGTGTTTGCTGAAAGGTAAGCTGTTTTGCCGACTGCAATCAACGTACCGGCAGTAACTGTTGCTTCATCGACAGTTACATCCTGATTGGCAGTCCAGCCAGTGATTGCATAAAAGTTCTCTCCAATTGTTGGTAGTGTAACGAACGCAACTTCTTCCTGAGTACTTGGAGCCGAGCCGTGTCCACCATTCGCGAATGAAGCAGTATAGGTAGCAGGAGGTGCTTTTGTATATTCTACCTTTACGTAAATAATACCAACTTCTTTGCCATTATTTGTTATTTCATAGCTACCTGCAGCTTGGTTGTTTAGCGTGAATACTACTACACCATCAGTTGTGTTTGCAACGCCTGAAGTGTTGCCAGTGCTGTTGATTTTAATGCCTTTATCAGCATTTTTGTCATCAGACTGAACAATAATAATATTTGATGGTGCCAAGGTCGTAAATCTCAGCCAGCCTGAACTATTCAGCTTTAATCCCCCCTTTGAACTATCAGTTAAATCGACGTCAGCGTACTTTCCCGTATAAGACTGAGAAGCTCCACTGTAAGTAAAGAAATCACCTGTTTTTCCGTCCGTTCTACTTTGGGAAGGTGTTGATTCAAATTTGACAATAAATGTACCATAGTCCGTTGCCCATGAACTAGTTATTGCACAGAGCAATAACGTCAATAAAGTAAATAGTTTCTTCATTTGTTTGTAAATTTGTTGTTAGTAATTAAAAGTTTGTTTGTTTCAATTATGAGGCAAAGGTACGAAGATTATAGAACAAGCCCAAAGGGTTTCCTACGTAATCTACACGTAAACGTTTGATAGAGTGTAATTTCACAACAATAAAAACACGTCCTCCAGAAAACTGAAATCTGAGACACGCTTGAGCGATTTTTGTTGTATGTTGCCCCGAGGTTGCTCTGGGGTTCCTCCGAGGCCTCTCCGACTGAGTTTCGGTAGATTTCGGCGGTGAGGATGTTGAGCAACTGTGGAGGAAGTACGTTGCGCAGACACGGTTCAAGTCCGGCGAGTAAACAAAAAAATCGGGTCCATCTCGTGAAGGTGGACCCGATTGCGTTTTATTTTGCGTTAATCAAAATTCAAAAAAGTTTATACCGCTGTTTCCAAAGATGATGTCCTCGTCGCTTGGTGCGAGTACGGGATCGCCGTCAGTGTAGTCATCACCAAGGGCAGGGGTACTGCCGGCAAGAATCTGCTGGTTCACATTAATCTCAACGATTTCCATTTCTGGCTTCAAATATATTTTCTTCATAATGTTTGTCTATTATAAAAATATTATTTTTTCTCAGTCGCCTGTCGGCGAGAAATCTTTCAAATCTGTTCAAATCTAGCAAAATCTCTTTTAATCATCTGTTCGATTTGTAGCTCTGTTCGATTTCTGCGCGCCAGCGCACTTATTACTTAATCACAACTTGAGCTTCGCTCGAGCTCGTTCACGTTCTCTCTTTGAGAGTGTGGCGTTGCGAGCGGAAGAACTCGAGCAAGCTCAGTTCTTCTCTCACTTAATCACGACCTTACGGCCATTCACGATGTAGAGACCCTTAGTGGGCTGAGCCACGCGCTGACCTGCGAGGTTGAAGTACTCACCATTAACCGTGAACCCTTCACCATTAACCGCATTGATGCCAGTGGTCTCACCGCCCATAGAAAGCATCGGAGCAGCAATAACCTCAGCAAACTCGAGATAAGCCTTGTCTTTGGGAACAAAAGCATCTGTAGCGTTAATCTTCTTGAATACAGCTACGCCAGCATTAGAGCTTAGTACATATCTGGTTTTGTCAGATTTTGCAATAACATTCTTACCAGGACCAGCCACGAGCTTGTTAGCAGAAACGTCGGTTGAACTGCTGGCAACAACGGGGATATCGGTTGTAGCACCCTCTAGCAACAGCGGTGTGTTGGCAGGAACAGTACCCGTCATCTGAGTCGTAGTGATAGCAGTTCCCTCATAACCGGTAACGATGTAAGCCTTCAAGCCTGTAACACTGCTGAAGTCCAAAGGAGCACTTGTGCAGAACGTTGCCCAACCTACTGAAGTGATTGCTGCACTGATGGTTGCTGTATAGAACTCCACCTTCACGGGATATACACTGCTGCCAGTTCCTGCAATAGTAATTGTTGTTTCAGCTGATGGATCAGCAATCTCAAACAAACCGGAAGCTTCAACGCCACTACCTTCATGTCCTACTGTCTTTGCGTCGCCATCATCAATCTTTACTGTATAGCCTCTACCGGCGTTGGAGTTTTGCACAAATATATTAAAGAACTTAGCGCCTTTTACCTTAATCGTAATTTTTCGATTATTTGCGCTCATATTATAAAAATCTCCAGTGATACCATCGTAAGTCTTTCCTTTATTCCAGTCGTCAGTAGACACTTCAAGATATCCTTTCGAAATGATATTTTCTTTTGTCAGTTCCACCGTAGTTGTGCCTGTAACGTTGAGGACTTCCTCGATAATAACATTGGTAAATGTGATAACATAGCTTACACCACTGATAGAAATAGTACACTTATAATTATCACCATCTTCTTCCACAGTACCATCAAGCACTTCAGTACCAGTCACTTCACCTCCTGACTTACTGGTCACAGTATATTTCACTGTGGGAAGGGCTGAATAAGCTGTGCCATCAGTAAGGGCTTTCGTTGAAGTCAATGTTGATAAATCTGATGCAGAAATGGCCGTTCCATTAATTGTCACCTCTGTCAGTTCATTTGTTGCTGAAGCATCAGCAGTATAAACCTGGATTTTGGTAATGGCAATTTTATCAGTAGAACCACGACGACCTATATATAATGTACCTGTAGTTGCATTAGTCGTCATGGAATAATTAATTGTTGTCGTTCCAGCTGCTGTACCATTTCTATTAGAACATGGAGCAGTACCTTCTGCCAAAAACCAATTACAACGAACGTTAGCTTCTGTTGAAGTCAACACAATCTTAATGGAACCATTGATTCCTGAAAGAGGAATAGCAAGAGAGTTTGTTCCGTCAACCGCCATGTTAGAACTGGCAAAATTCACCTGACCAGCTGCAGTTATGGCAAGATCTCCATTTGCTGTACATCCGTCAACTGTAGTACCATCCGCAATCTTAAGAGCAGCTCTACAATCTGCCCATGCAGAAGAAGTAAAGTCTACTTCCTTGATTAACTGATTGTCACCGTCTGCTGCCCACGCCGAGCCTATCGACATCAGCGCTAGCGTCAATAAAGTAAAAATTTTCTTCATTTGTTTATAAATTTTGTTAGTAATTAAAAGTTTGTTCTTTGCAATGATGCGGCAAAGGTATAAAGATTATTGGGAAAGCCCAAATATTTTTCACAATAATCTCCACGTAAACGTTTGATAGAGTGTAATTTCACAACTTAACAATCGTTTACGTTAGTTTTTCGGTGAATAACGCTTGGAATTTTCTTGTTTTGTGGTAATTTTGCACACGGAATTTACGTAAAAAACTAATCTACTAAATTAAAAATGAAAAAGATTTTATTATTAGGAGTGTTTTCTTGTCTGACGTTGTTTGCCCGTGCCGGTGTTGAGATCATCGAGGCCCGTGGCTGGTTGGAGTCGGCCTACGTGAAGTTCTCGCCGGTGAACGGTGCTAAGACCTATAACGTCTATGTAAAGGGTGGACAGTACGCTGACTTTACCAAGATTGACAACGAACTGGTGCGCAACTACGGTAGCTATGGACGTGCCGATGTGGTAGGCTTGCAGGCGGGCGCGTACACGATAAAAATAGTACCCGTGAATGCTGGAGGCGCGGAAATCGCTTCGCAGGAAGCCACGACCTCCGAGCTGGAAGTGCTTAACTACAGTCGCGAGGGCTTTGCTTTTATGAATGGGTATGCCCCTGGTGCTTACAACAGCGACGGTACGCTGAAGGATGGTGCCAAGGTGTTCTATGTGACGAAGAATACTGCCAAGACCATTACCACCACCGTCAAGACAGGTTCCAAGGATTCCAATATCACCACTTGTACAGGCATTCAGACCATTATCGATGCCTATCAGAAGGGTTACGACACCACGCCTGTTGCCTTCCGTTTCATCGGACTGATTACCAAGGACGACCTCGATAAAATCAGCAGCTCGGAAGAGGGCTTGCAGGTAAAAGGTAAGAAAGCTGATAGTCCAATGAACATGACCTTCGAGGGCATTGGCGACGATGCTACCGTGCACGGTTTCGGTTTCTTGGTACGTAATTGCAAGGGTGTGGAGTTCCGCAACTTCGCCATCATGCGTTGCATGGACGACTGCATCTCGCTCGATACTGACAACAGCAACATCTGGATTCACCATACGGATCAGTTCTATGGCACGCACGGCAGTGGCGACCATGCCAAGGGCGACGGTGCTACCGACCTGAAGAGCGACTCGAAGTTCGTCACCGTCAGCTACAACCGCTACTGGGATACGGGTAAGTCGAATTTGTTCGGCATGAAGAGCGAGAGCGGCCCCAACTACATCTCGTACGACCATAACTGGTTCGACCATAGTGACTCACGCCATCCGCGTGTGCGCACCATGAGTGTCCACGTATGGAACAACTACTTCGACAACTGTGCGAAGTACGGTGTAGGAGCTACCTCTGGTGCCAGCGTGTTTGTCGAGAACAACTACTTTCTGAAGACCAAGAAGCCCATCCTCTCGTCTGGTCAGGGCACCGACGCCCAAGGCAGCGGCACCTTCTCTGGTGAGAACGGCGGCATGATCAAAGCATACGGCAACTACTTCGACAAGACCATTGCCAATTTCAAGTATTACACCCAGAACAATCCTGCTTCTACGGGCTACGATGCCTATGAGACCGCCTCGCGCGACGAAAAGGTGCCTGAGACGGAAGTGACCAAGAAGGGAGGCACGGCCTACAATAATTTCGATACCGATGCCTCGGTCATGTACACTTATAATCCTGTTGCTGCCGCCGATGTTCCTGCCCTCGTGACGGGTTACTACGGTGCAGGCCGTTTGAATCATGGCGACTTTACCTATACTTTCCCTGATAATGTGGGTAACGACGATACCGATTCTGCTTACGACACCACTTTGGCCAGCATGCTCGACAACTACCAGTCGTCGTTCGTCGGCTTCTTCGATGGCGAGACTACCGGCATTGAGAGTATTGCCAACAGCCAAGAGCCAATGGCTAATAGCCAATACTACAACCTCGCTGGTCAGCGTGTTGCAAATGGCCAAAAGCCAACAGCTAAAGGCCTGTACATCATTAATGGTAAAAAGGTCGCGATTAAATGAGCATAAAGCAGAGTTTGCGAACGATTTAATCATAATCACAAAGAACGGAGAGCTAGCCCTCCGTTCTTTTTTTTACTTGCATTTCTCGACGTGTATCCAGTCGGCATCGAGCCAGCCGCGGTCGGCCTTGGCGTTGGTCTCGACACTTACGAAACCGAACTTCGCACCAATCCATTTGCCCTGACGCATGGGGAACTCGCTGCCGCAATCGGTCCATTTCTTGCCGTTCAGGCTGTAGGCGAAACGGACCATGGGTTTGCCGCCATGAGCCACGCCGGCCTCGGCGTTGGTAACGGTGAGGCGGAGGTAGATGTCTTCATGGATGCCGGGCTTGTAGTCAATCTTATCCTCGGCGGTAGGCTTCAGCGTGGCAATGAGCTGCTCGTCCTGGGGCTTGCCGCGGTCGGCATCCTTGCAGGTAAGCAGCAGGAGCTGGAATTCTTTACCGACGCGACGGACGACCAGTGCCTGATAGTCGAGGCCCATCATGATGAGACCGCCCATCTGTCCGTCGGCCTTCGAGGTGAAGCGAACCTTCGCGGTGGCCATGAACTCGTCGGCAGGGGTCTTCTGCAACAGCATGTTGGGCACGAGCCAAAGGTTGGCTTTTGGCTCTTGGCTATTAGCAATTGGCTGTTTATACGTGTAGATACGCATGGTGCCGAAGGCGGTGGGGACG
This sequence comes from uncultured Prevotellaceae bacterium, assembly GCA_902774925.1. GTDB lineage: Bacteria > Bacteroidota > Bacteroidia > Bacteroidales > Bacteroidaceae > Prevotella. The sequence goes on from CACYKE010000026.1 coordinate 45,591, forward strand.
CCGAACTTCTCGTCGTAGTTGGCCTGCCACTGCCACTGCTTACCAATGGTGGTGCTGTTGAACTCGTCACTCTCCTGTGGGTTGGCTATTAGCTCTTGGCTACTGGCTTTTGGCTTTTTATAGGTGGTGACGGGCTCGCCCTTGCGACCCATGATGGGCCAGCCGGACGACCAGTCGACGGGATTCAGGTGTACCACACGACCGTAGGCCTCCTTGTCCTGGAAATGAATGAACCAGTCCTCATTATATTTATTATGTACCCACGCGCCCTGGTGAGGGCCGTTGATATTGGTCTTGCCCTGAGCGAGCACAACTTTATGTTCGTAGGGACCGTAGGGCGACTTCGAACGCATAGCCAGTTGGAAACCGTCGGGCACGCCACCGGCAGGACACATAATCCAGTACCATCCGTCACGCTTGTAAAACTTCGGACCCTCGCAGGTGCGGTTCTCGGTGCCGTTGCCGTCGAACACGATGACGGGCTGACCAATAGGATGCGTGCCGTCGGCAGATAACTCTCTGACAGTCAGTACGGAAGCAAATTTTGCTCTCGAATTAGCCCAGCCGTTTACCAAGTAGCAACGGCCATCGTCATCCCAGAGTGGGGTAGTGTCGATGTAGCCCTGACCCTTGATGACGCAGACGGGCGCTTCCCACTCGCCGGCAGGGTCGCCGTTGCGTGTCTTGACCATCATCACACCGAAGTCGGGGTCGCCCCAATAGATGTAGTACTGTCCGTCGTGATAGCGGATGCTGGGAGCCCACACGCCAGCGCCATGCTGCGGTGTGCTGAAGTGTTCAATGAGTTTGTCGTCACCCTCGTAGAGCTTGCTGAGGGCATAGCCCACAATCTCCCAGTTCACGAGGTCCTTCGAGTGAAGGATGGGCAGGCCGGGTGTACACTGAAACGACGATGCCGTCAGGTAGTAGTCCTCGCCGCTGGGGCCGACGCAGACGTCAGGGTCCGAGTAGTCGGCATTGATCACGGGGTTGGTGTAGGTGCCGTCGCCATTGTCGGGGCACCCCATCATCGTCATGGGCAACACAGTCAATAGGGTACAGATTAGTTTTCTCATCATTTTTTTCGTTTGTAGTTTTGCTTTTTCGCTGCAAAGGTACACATTTATTTTTAAAATAGGTATATTATAGCCAACATTTTCAAAGAAATAAATTGTAGGATAGACACGTAAACGTTTACTCACATTTATTAACGAAAAGTTGTCGTATTTTATTTTTTTTCCGTATCTTTGCACCCAGATAATATTTTTATTAATTTTTAAACTACTAATTATGTCTGTTAAGATTAAGAGTATTTTCCGAACGACACTTTTATTGTGTCTGCTCTTAGTGTGTGGTCAGGCTATGGCTCAGACAACCGCTAAGGGTACGGTTACGGACGCGACGGGTGAACCCGTTATCGGCGCAACCGTAGTTGAGAAAGGTAATGCCAAAAATGCAGCAGTCACCGACTTCGACGGTAACTTCACCTTGAAGCTCCAAAGTTCGAAGACCATCGTGATTTCCTACATTGGAATGGTCACGCAGGAGGTTACAGCTACTGGCGCTAACCTGAAAATCGTTATGAAGGATGACAACACAACGCTCGAAGAGCTGGTGGTCATCGGTTATGGATCTGTAAAGAAGAAAGACATCACTGGTTCTGTAGCCACTGTTGGTGCAGACGCTATCGTTGCAGTTCCTGTTGCTAACGCTTCCGAGGCACTGACGGGTAAGATGGCCGGTGTGCAGGTAACAACCACTGAAGGTTCACCTGATGCCGACGTGACCATCCGTGTTCGTGGTGGTGGTTCTATCACCCAGTCGAACGAGCCGCTGTACATTGTCGACGGTTTCCCCGTTGAGAGCATCAGCGACATAGCTCCCTCTGACATCGAGGACATCACCGTGTTGAAGGATGCTTCGTCGACAGCTATCTACGGTAGCCGTGGTGCTAACGGTGTTATCCTTGTGACCACCAAGGGAGGCAAGGAAGGCAAGACAAATGTCAGCTATAACGTTTACTACAGCTGGAAGAAAATGGCAAAGAAGTACGATGTGCTCAGTGCCCGTGACTTTGCTTCTTGGCAGTATGAACTGTGGCAGATCAAGAATGCTCCTGAGAAATACAGTCAGTATTTCGGTAACTTTGAAGACCTTGACATGTATGACAACATTCCTACCAATGACTGGCAGGATCAGGCCTACGGTCGCATTGGCCATACGTTCAACCACAACTTGAGCATCACTGGCGGTTCGGACGTGATGAAGTATGCCTTCAGCTATGCCCACGTTGATGACAAGGCCATCATGCAGATGTCAAGCTTTAAGCGTGACAACCTGTCATTGAAGTTGAACCACAAGCCTCACAAGAAGGTTTCGTTGGACTTCACCACCCGTTTCTCGCGTACCACCATCGATGGTGGCGGTGCCAACGAGCAGTCCAGTTCGTACAACACCGACAAACGTCTGCGTCTGGCCGTTCAGTATGCGCCATTCCCCGTTGCAGGTCTTACCGGTGACGACGAGGATACCGATGCCGGCAACAACTACATCAGCCCGCTGACCTCTATCAGGGACAACGACAAGCATCAGGAGCGCGTACAGCTGAACTTAGGCGGTTCTTTCACTTGGGAGTTCTACAAGAACCTGAAGTTCAAGTCTGAGATTGGTTACGATTACTACCGTGCCGACAACCAGCTGTACTATGGTCCCTCGACTTACTACATCCAGAACGTGCCTAAGGGTGACAACCAAGGTCTGCCCGCTATCACGCTGACCAAGCAGAACCGTTCGAAGATTCGCAATACCAACACCTTGAACTACGACTTCAAGGAGCTGTTTGGCAAGGACAGCCAGCACCACTTGAATGCCCTGGTGGGTCAGGAGTATGTGCTTCAGAAGAATGAGCTTCTCACCAACACGGCACACGGATTCCCCCTCTCGTTCTCAGCACAGGACTGCTGGGACCTGACCACACAGGGTGATCCGTATGAAATCACTGACTTCTTCTATCCCGACGACAAGCTGCTGTCGTGGTTCGGTCGTGTCAACTACGACTTCGACAGCAAGTATCTGCTCAGCGTAACGTTCCGTGCCGATGGTAGCTCGAAGTTCACTGATGGTAACCGCTGGGGTTACTTCCCCTCGGCAGCTCTGGCCTGGCGTATCTCTTCTGAGCCTTTCATGAAGGGTACAGAGAAGTGGCTTGACGACTTGAAGCTGCGTTTAAGCTACGGTACGGCTGGTAACAACAACATCCCATCGGGTGTATCACTGTCACAGCAGTATGAGGCTATGGTCACATCGTGGATCAATGGCTATTCAAGCTACTGGGCTCCGTCAAAGACCATGAGCAACCCCGACCTGAAGTGGGAGACTACTATCACTCGTAACATCGGTTTGGATTATGTCATGTTTGGTGGTAAGTTGAACGGTTCGTTCGAGTTCTACTGGAACAACACGAAAGACCTGCTGCTAGCCTTCCCTGTTGCAGGAACTGGTTATACCACTCAGTACCGTAACATCGGTGAGACACGTAACACCGGTTTCGAGGCTACTGTAACATGGAATGTACTTGACAAGAAAGACTATGGTTTGAGCATCGGTGCAAACGTATCGTTCAACCGTAACAAGGTGCTTGATCTGGGTTCATTGGAGTCTATCGACAACATCTCTACCGGTTGGGCTTCTACCGAAATCGACCGCGACTACATCATCAGAGTGGGTGAGCCTATCGGACAGATTTACGGCTACGTCAGTGACGGCCGATATGAGGTTAGCGACTTCGACATCGCAGCTTCTCAGGCTGCTGGCAAGTGGGTGCTGAAAAATGACCCGAAGGAGGATGGAAACGGTGCAAATAGTATTCTTGGCTCTTCCGTAATGCCTGGTATGATGAAGATTGCAGATACCAATGGTGATGGTCGCATTACCACTGATGACCGTCAGATTATTGGCGACACTAACCCGCAGTGCATCGGTGGTTTCAACATCAATGCACGTGCCTATGGCTTCGACCTGGCTGCCAACTTCAACTGGAGCATCGGTAACGACGTCTACAATGCTAATAAGCTGCAGTTCACTCAGACCGGTAAGGCTAACGTCTACTGGAACCTGATTGACGAGATGGCTGCCGGCAAGCGCTGGACCTATATCAATGCAGATGGTGAGTATCTGGACTTCACCAGAGCTGAAGAATTGGCAAACCTGAATGCCAACACCAGCATGTGGACACCTTATACTACTAAGTACATCCTGACTGACTACGGTGTGGAGAAGGCTTCATTCCTCCGCATGTCAACGCTGACACTCGGCTACTCACTGCCGAAGTCGCTGATTAAGAAGATTTATCTCAATTCACTGCGCGTCTATGCTACCTGCTACAATGTGTTCTGTATTACCAACTACAGTGGTTCAGATCCTGAGGTTTCTTCTGTACGCAGAACTAACCTGACTCCTGGCGTAGACCACTCTGCCTATCCCAAAAGCCGTCAGTTCGTCATCGGTCTCAACGTGAATTTCTAATACGTAAACAAAGATATAACTATGAACAAATATAAATTTATTTTAGGAATTGCTGCTGTAGGCCTCACTCTGGCATCCTGCAGTGATCCGTTGGACGCTCCCAACAAGTCGGCAATGAGCGAAGATGTCATCTTCTCTACCGAGGTGCTGGCAGACGCTGCTGTCATGGGTCTTCACCAGTCGTTCGGTGAGACAAACTCATACCGCGGTCGCTTCATCCCCTATTACGGTCTTAACACCGATGCTGAAATATTCAACAACTATGGTGGTGTGGGAGACCCCTCCACTGACAAGGAGGCTTCTTTAGTGACCTATTCGGCACATGTTGACAATACATACATGAATACTGACAATAATGCATGGGCAAAGCTGTACGAGGCTATTGAGCGTGCCAACAAGGCTATCGAGTCAATGGAAATTTACGCTGGTCTTGACAATGAGTCTAACACCAACATGCGTCAGCTCTATGGTGAGTTGTTGACCCTGCGCGGAATGATTTACTTCGATCTGGTGAAAGCCTGGGGCGATGTTCCCTACCGCTTCAAGCCTATCACGTCTGAGACCCTCTATGTGCCGAAGTCTGATCGCGTTACCGTCCTGAAGAAGGTCATGGAAGATCTGCTGAAGGCTGAAGACTATCTGGGATGGCCCAACGAGAACAGCTATACCAAGACTGTGGAGCGCGTCAGCAAGAGCTTTGCCAAGGGTCTTCGTGCCCGCGTGGCACTGTTCCTGGCCGGCTACTCGCAGTGGCCTAAAGCTGAAGGCGACCACACCGGTTCTGAACTGCGCTACAATCTGGCTGATGCTGCAGAGCGTCAGCAGATGTATCAGATTGCCCGCGACGAGTGCGTCAGCGTCATCAATGCTGGTCACAACACGTTAGGTACCTTCGAGGCTAACTTCCGTGCACTCTGTCAGGAGGATGTGACTGCTGGTAATGAGTCTCTCTTTGAAATTCCATTCTCTGAAGGACGTGGACGTGTAATCTTCACATGGGGTGTCAAGCACAAGGATGTTGACCAGTGGACCAAGCAGGCCAAAGGTGGTGTCAACGGTCCTACACCTACACTCTGGTACGACTACGATCCTCAGGACATTCGTCGAAACATCACCTGTATTCCCTATCAGTGGTCTGGTGGCGTGAAGGTTGTCAGCAACTCCTCCGGTGGTGGTTGGTGCTTCGGTAAGCTCCGCTATGAGTGGATGAAGCGCATTGTGACTTCTACCAACGACGATGGTATCAACTGGCAGGTAATGCGTATGGCTGACATCTTCCTGATGGCTGCCGAGGCAGAGAACAGAGTTAGTGGCCCGTCTAATGCCGCACAGTATCTGCGCCCAGTGATTAGCCGTGCTTATCCTGCCGCCAAGGTTGGTACACTGATTGCTTCTGCCTCTTCGCCTGAGGCCTTCCAATTACTCATCGAGAACGAGCGTAAGTTTGAATTTGCCGGTGAGGCTATCCGTAAGACTGACTTGATCCGCTGGGGTAAGCTGAGCAGCAAGCTCGCTGAGACAAAGGAGAAGATGAAGGCTCTGGCCAACCGTACTGGTGAATATGCTGACTATCCCGAGAAGATTTACTACAATGACGGACTGGGAGCAGAGTCAACTGACGCTGACGGATATACCATCTATGGTCTTGAGAAGGGACAGACCGATGATGAGGGCAAGGCTGCCTTTGCCAACAATTCACGCATGTTCTGCCTGACTGGAGATGCTGCATCTGACAACGACAAGAAGATCAACAACATGATCAACAATCTCTATATCAACGATCCCAATAGTAAGATGTTCTGGCCTATCTGGAGAATCTTCATCTCCAATAGCAATGGCACACTTGTGAACGACTATGGTTACGGCGAATAACTAACCAAATTAAAATGAAAGAATCATGAATAAGATATTTAATAAGATTTCAATGGTTTTGGCAATCGGTCTCTCCTTCGTAGGGATGACCGCTTGCTCCGACCCGGACGAGCCCATCACAAGTGTGGAGTTCAACCGTCTGTTCAGCCCCACAGAGCTGGAAGCCAAGATTCAGAATACCACAGGTGTTAAACTCACTTGGTTCTCCATTTCAGCTGCAGAGAAAGTTCTGGTTGAGATATATGCTGATGATGCAGAAATGCAGTTCTCTGGTACTCCGTTGACTTTCACCGTCAATCCTAAGGGTGAAGCTGTTCCAAGCAGAACGGAATGGACATGGACACTCCCTGCTGGCACGCTGGAAGGTGAAACCACCTATTCTGTGCGCGTCAAGGCTGTTGATAAGGATAAGGAGTCAAAATGGGCCGGTACGACCTTCGAGACTGGAACAGAGCAGATATTCTACGACGTTCCTACGGCAGACATCTCCAAGACTTCTGTAACCCTCAGATGGCCTGCTGGCACAAATGTTACCAGAATCGATGTCCAGAAGAGCGGTGAAGTCATTCAGACCCATCAGCTTTCTGCCAGCGAGATAGCAGAAGGTGTTGCTACCATCACCGACCTGAAGGTTGAGAGCACTTATACCTTCTATATCTATAATGGTGATAAGCAGCGTGGTAAGATTCAGGTACAGACTCTGCCTAACTATACGCCTGTTGCATCAGCTGCTGAACTGCTGTCAGCTATCGACGCTGCAGAGCCTGGTGAGGTACTTATGTTGACTGAGAATGCTGTCTATGACTTTACCGATGCTGCTGCATTGGGTAAGGAAGAGGCTGTCAAGTCTCTCAAGATTGAGAAGGACCTTGTGCTGAATACCAACAACGGTGCAACTATCAAGGGTATCTACTTCCAGATCTTCGCTGGCGCAAGCCTTGAATTTGCCAATATTACTCTCGACGGTGAGGGCGGTTCTGGCGACCAGGCATTCAACTATAAGGATGAAGGCAACTATGGCAGGCTCTACATCCACGATGCAGAAATCAAGAACTACACCAAGGGCTTCTTCTACATCAATGTGGCTGCTGTCATCAACGACATCACCATCGACAAGTGCCTCATCCACGACATTGTATGTTCAGGTGGTGACATGTTCGACAGTCGTTCAGGCGGTTACAACACGTTCAACCTGACTAACAGCACTATCTACAACAGTGCAGCAAGCCGCGACTTCATCCGTATGGACGATGCTTCCAGCAAGGTGACGGCTTCACCAGTCATCACGGTTGACCACTGCACGCTCTATGATGTAGGCAATGGTGGTGCCAACTATCGTCTGTTGTATGTCCGTTTTGCCGGTAACGTCATCAATTGGACGAACAACGTAGTGGCCAACACCAACAACAAGCGTGGATTCTCAAATCAGACTTCTACAGCTATTCCAACGTTCAAAAACAACTTCTACTTCAATACATTGAACCTGCTTAGTCTGGCAGCTGGTAACGAAGAGAAGGTACAGTTCTTCGATGAAGATGGTATTGATGTTGCTGCTAATCCTTTCAAGGATGCTGCTAACGCCGACTTCACCGTCATTGACGAGAAGATTAAGGACAAGGAAGCTGGTGATCCACGTTGGTATTAATCTTTGCTACCCTATACTTTTGGACGGAGCCATTTTGGTTCCGTCCAATTTTTTTCCGTTTTCCGTAAACCTTTGCGCGATAATTTGAGAGAAAAGCACGAAACAATTTGGATGTTACAAAGAAAAACCGTAACTTTGCTCACGAAAGAACACAATTTATATTAATTACTTAAAAACAATTACGCTTATGAAGAAAATTTTTACGCTTATCGCAGTGGCCGCTATGGCGTTGAGTGCACAGGCACAACGTATTTCATGGACAGCAGACGATGCCGCTGATGCAGGCACCTTAGATGGTAAGGAGTTTGCTAGTGGTGACTTCAAACTGACGATTACCGATACAGAAGGTAAGGTAGCTATCGACACGAACAATGCCTATTTTGGTACTGCCGATGCTAACGAGAAGTTTACAGCTCGTTTGAAGAGCGGTGGTAAGTCTTCCAGTAAGAATACCTTGAAACTGACGATTCCTACTGCAGGAACATTGAAGGTTTATGTTCGTACAGGATCTAACTCTAAAACGGACCGTAATGTGGTTCTCACACAAAATGAAGTAGCCCTTTATGATGCAATAGTTGAAGAGGGGCAAGCTGTGAAAGTTAAAGGATTAGACCAAAGCGACCCCGATAAAGAGACTAACGTATATCCAGTCATCAGCGTTACAGTTGAGGCTGGTGAAGTTATCGTTACCTATCCCGTTGGTTCTATGAACTTCTACTGCTTCGAACTGAGCGGCACTTCTACCGGCATCAATACCGTAAAGGCTGCTTCTGAGAATCGTGTTCGTTACAACCTCGCTGGTCAGAAGGTTGCTGAGGGCTACAAGGGCGTAGTCATCGAGAATGGCCGTAAGGTCGTGATTAAGTAAGAGAAAAACTGAGCTTGCTCGAGTTTCTCCTACTTTTTCGCAAGAGATTTATAAAAGGCGGGTCACTACGGGCTCGCCTTTTTTCAAACAAACTACTAAACAAAATGATAAGAAAACTATTATTTTTCGCTGTTTTCCTGTTGGGTTTTGCGACAAACATGAGTGCGCAGAGCGCTTCGAGCATGAAGTGGTCGGAGATATGTTCTGGCAAAATGCCTGCAAACTGGTATGGCAGCGAAGAGGCTCAGCAGATAGCTGACAAAGTGCTGAAATACCAGAAGAAAAGCGGCGGTTGGATGAAGAACATCGAGTTCCACAAGGCTGATGATACAGGCGGTGCCAACGAGCACTCCTGCTTGGACAACGGTGCGACGACGATGGAGATGCGGTTCTTGGCGAAGGTCTATCAGAAGACTTTGGTGGAGAAATACAAGGAATCGTTCCAGAAGGCACTGAACATGCTCTTCACCGCTGAGAAAGGCTGTGGCGGCTGGTCGCAGTATTGGCCGCTGTCGGGTAATGGCAGCTATCAGGACTACATCACGTTTAACGACGACTTGATGACCAATGTAATGAAGATACTTAGGGACATTGCGAACAATAAGGGTGACTTTGCCAACATCACTGATGATACTAACCGTGCCAAATGTCAGACTTCGTATGATAAGGCTGTTGAGGTCATCATCAAATGTCAGGTTGATGATAACGGCACGCCTGCTGCTTGGTGTGCCCAGCACGACACGATAACGTTTCTTCCAATGGAGGGCCGTCCGCACGAATTGCCATCCATCAGCGGTTACGAATCGGCCAGTCTGCTGTCATACCTGATGACTATTGAGCAGCCATCAGAGGCTTTACAAAATACCATTCATACGGCTATTGCATGGCTTGACGCTCATAAATACAAAGAGGATGCTGCCGTAGAGGACTTTACGAATGCCAGTGGTGAGGCCGACCGTCGTATTGTCGAAAAAGCCGGCAGTGCGGTATGGGGACGTTTCATCCAGTTGGGTGGTGAGACGGGTCAGCAAAACTACGACGTTTTCTTTAAGAAACTGAAAAATCGCGGCAAGTCGCGCTCTTACACGCAGGACGGCAAGACCTACACCTATACGGAATATGAGTTAGCCACCAAGTCGTATAATCCAGAAAAGGCCTATCAGCCGATTTTTGCCATTTACGACGACAAGTTGCAACATCTGTATTATCGTTACATGTATCATTACGAGGATACTCCCGATTCTGTCGATTGGAAGGGATGTACAGTTCCTACCTCGTTGAATGCCCTGCGCCGTACGAAGTATCAGTTCATGGGCAGCTGGCCGTTGAAAGTCATCAAAAACGAATATCCCAAGTGGAAGCAACGTATGGAGAACCAGCAGGGCACCGAGGGCTTTACGCCTCAGGAGGTGAAGCACGGCCTATCGGACAATGCCAGATTGTATTGTCTGCAGGGTGTTCAAGTGACGAGCCCAAGAAAGGGTATCTACATACAAAATGGTAAAAAGTATGTAGTACAATAATACGATTAAATAATTATTCTCGCTTTTCTTTGGATATTTGCGGCAAAATGTGTAACTTTGCTGCATGAAAGAAACGAAGTGGAAAGATAATGTCATCCTTGTCGACGCTGATTACGTCGACAAGGTTGCGTTTGACTTGACGGTGAACTTCGAACGCATGCTGGGACGGCGTATTCCACAGGCCGATATGGCTCAGTGGCTGGAGTGTGTCGCATTGGATGGCGGCTTAAGGCCAAAAGCAAACAGCCAAAAGCCAACAGCCACCTGTCAGGTGGTGCTGCTGCATAAGCAGGAGAAGATGGAAAACTTTATTCCTGGCTCTTTCGCTGAACTCGACGGTAAGGCTTTCGAGGGTAGGCTGGGGGAGTTCCTCATCAGTTGTGTGAAGGTGGAAGAACTGACGACGATGGACGACCTCTTTGTCGACTCTATGCAGGTGCTGTCGAATGCTGAGGAGGTGAAACGCCTCATTGTGGTGCCTGATGCCGAGCATATATATAATAAGGTACGCGAGGGTCTGCGCCATGCTGACGACGAGAAACGTATCACCGTACTGGCAATGCAACCTATGGAAGGTGGCAATTTCCGTCAGGAGATACTAGGCTACTCGCTGATGGCAGCGCTGGGCATCAAGTCGGAAGAACTGAATAAGATGTCATAATAACGGTATAACGTAATAGCGAAAACGATAACGAAAATAACGAAAACAAAAAACGAAATAGGACTATGTCAAGAGTATTAATGATTGGCGCTGGTGGCGTCGCAACGGTGGCAGCATTCAAGATTGCACAAAATGCTGACGTGTTTACTGAGTTTATGATTGCAAGTCGCAGAAAGGCGAAGTGCGACAAGATAGTGGAGGACATCCATAAGGCTGGCTACAAACTGGACATCAAGACCGCCCAGGTGGATGCTGATGATGTTGAGCAGTTGAAGTCTTTGTTTAATGACTACAAGCCCGAACTGGTCATCAATCTCGCCCTGCCTTATCAGGACCTGACGATTATGGATGCCTGTCTGGCTTGTGGATGTTCGTATCTCGACACCGCTAACTACGAGCCCAAGGACGAGGCCCACTTCGAGTACAGTTGGCAGTGGGCTTATCGCGAGCGTTTCGAGCAGGCTGGTCTGACGGCTATTCTTGGTTGCGGATTCGATCCAGGTGTAACTTCAATCTACACCGCCTATGCTGCAAAGCATCACTTCAAGGAGATTCAGTATTTGGACATCGTCGACTGTAATGCTGGCGACCATCACAAGGCTTTCGCCACCAATTTCAACCCAGAGATCAATATCCGCGAGATTACCCAGAAGGGTTTGTATTGGGAAGACGGCAAGTGGGTTGAGACAGAGCCGCTGGAGATTCACAAGGATCTGACCTATCCAGAGATTGGTCCTCGCGATAGCTACTTGCTGCACCACGAAGAGATTGAGTCGTTGGTTATCAACTACCCCACCATTAAGCGTGCTCGCTTCTGGATGACCTTTGGTCAGCAGTATCTGAAGCACTTGGAGGTAATTCAGAACATTGGCATGAGTCGTATCGACGAAATCATATATGAGGCACCCTTAGCAGAGCCAACAGCTAATGGCCAACAGCAAACAGCCAAAGTTAAAATTGTGCCCCTGCAGTTCTTGAAGGCTGTATTGCCTAACCCACAGGATCTGGGCGAGAACTATGAGGGCCAGACCTCTATCGGCTGTCGCATTCGTGGTATTGGCTATGATGGCAAGGAACATACCTATTATGTATATAACAACTGCAGCCATCGTGCTGCTTATGAGGAGACTGGCATGCAGGGCGTAAGCTACACCACAGGTGTACCAGCCATGATTGGTGCCATGATGTTCTGCAAGGGGCTGTGGAAGAAGCCCGGTGTTCACAATGTCGAGGAGTTCGATCCCGATCCCTTCATGGAGCAGTTGAACAAGCAAGGTCTGCCTTGGCACGAGATTCATGACGGCGATTTGGAACTTTAATGTCGTAATCCCGTAATTCCGTAATAACGATATCGAAATAACGTAATAACAAAAAAAATAAATACTATGGCAAAGAAAGAAGAAAACAAAGAACAGCTGACTCCGCAAGAGCAGAAAATGAAAGCTTTACAGGCCGCCTTGGCGAAGATTGAGAAGGACTTCGGCAAGGGCGCTATCATGAAGATGGGTGATGAGAAAATTGTGAATGTTGATGCCATCCCCACTGGTTCTATAGGCCTGGACGCTGCTTTGGGCGTTGGTGGCTATCCCAAGGGACGTATCATCGAGATTTTTGGTCCTGAGTCGTCAGGTAAGACCACACTGGCCCTTCACGCTATTGCTGAGTGTCAGAAGGCTGGCGGTACCGCAGCATTCATCGATGCTGAGCACGCTTTCGACCGCTTCTATGCAGCCAATCTGGGTGTAGATATCGACAACCTGTATGTCTCTCAGCCTGACAATGGTGAACAGGCTCTTGAGATTGCTGACCAACTGATTCGCTCTTCAGCTGTCGACATTCTCATCGTTGACTCTGTGGCAGCCTTGACTCCTAAAAAAGAAATTGAGGGCGATATGGGCGACTCCGCCGTAGGTCTGCACGCTCGTTTGATGAGTCAGGCCCTGCGTAAACTCACTGGTACCATCGCCAAGACGAATACCACCTGTATCTTCATCAACCAGCTTCGCGAGAAGATTGGCGTGATGTTTGGTAGTCCTGAGACCACAACGGGTGGTAACGCCCTGAAGTTCTACGCTTCCGTACGTCTGGACATCCGTAAGACGCAATCCGTCAAGGATGGTGATACCATTCTGGGTAATCAGGTGAAGGTAAAGGTCGTCAAGAATAAGGTTGCTCCTCCCTTCCGTAAGGCTGAGTTTGAGATTACCTTTGGCGAGGGTATCTCGAAGATTGGTGAAATCGTCGACTTGGGTGTTGAGTTCGAGATTATCAAGAAAAGTGGTTCGTGGTTCTCGTATGGCGCAACCAAACTTGGTCAGGGTCGTGAAGCCGTCAAGAACATGTTGACCGACAATCCTGAGCTTTGCGAAGAACTTGAGACAAAGATTAAGGAGAAACTGACTGAAGCCAGGTAAGAATACTTGTCCGGATATAGTAAAGGCTGCGCATCCACAACGGAAAACGCAGCCTTTATCTTTTTTATACCCTATTTACTGAGCTGATATTGTGCTACCGCTACGTGTACCGTTAGCTGTCATGCGCTGACCTCCTGCACTCTGTTCAGTCATTCTGCGCTTCTTGGTGTTTGCAGCACCGCTACCCAAGGCACGGGCTCCGGCTTTCTTCACGATACCGTCTTCGTCGAACTGCACAACGAGTATACTGTTCGAACGCGGATACATCCATTCTGTCACACCGTCGCTGGTGGTTACCTTGCTGGTAGCCTCACCGACAGCCATCTCAACTTCTTCCATCGACATGCCAGGAATCACACGACCTTCGCGGATAGCCGTACGGGTTTCGAGGGTGGTGTTACGGGCTGTTCCTTCACCCATAGAGAACAGGTAGCCGAAATATTCTTCTCTTGGACCGCGATTGTCCTCGTTGAAGGTGATGTCCTTATAATAGATACGACGTGTCTCCACTTCACGCAGGGTCAGCGTATAGAAGCCCTCGCGACTCTTATCACGATTGATTTCGTCGATGATGAAACCTGTGAAGCGTGGTACCTTCACGTCACGCTGCTTGCCGGCACCCTTACTACTCATGGCGGTGGCAAACTTGTTGTGAACGGTCTGGTTCAGATAACTCTTGATGTCCTTCGAAACGGTCATCTCGGCACCCGTGAACTCAAACGAGCCTTCAAACAGGAACTTGGCATTGTCTACGTCAAATTCGTCGTCGCGCATACCGCAGTTGGTCTTCGACATAGCCACATTCTGATAGAACTGGTCACCATTTTCGTCCTCGACAATAATCTTGACGGGGAACGAACGCGTGCCGACACCGATAGCTTTCACTGTCACCAGCCTGTTCTTCGGATATTTCACTTCCTGATAGCCGTCACTATCGTAATCCGTATCAATGCGGAAGAACTGGGTACGTGTAATCAATGGCTGGTCCATTAGCAACTCGCGGGCCTTGTCGACATCACCCAGATAGGCGAGGGTAGGGACGCCCATTTTGCCGTAGCAATAGTCGTCGAACGTACCGCTGGGCAACTCGTAGTAATAGCTCTTGTTGTTCGTTTCGCAGAAGAAATTGACGTGGACGCGACCGTTTGGCATATCCTCGTGGCCCCTATAAACCATAATGTGATGGCGTAGGGCGCCACTGCTCACTTCTTTGTTTGTGATCATGTCACGGAAAGTGCCTACCAGCAGGTCGTACTTCTCTGGTATCACCATAAAACGCATCCCGTCCTTCCAGTCACACATGCTGTAGTAGCGGAAGTTCTTGCCCATAAAATCTTTGGGTTCTGCCTCTTCAGCGACAACATTGTCTGCTGTGATTGCAGCAGCAACTTCTGTCTTCTTCACGTTCTTTGTCTTCACAATGTAGTCATTGCTCTGAGCCTTCGCGGTAGTCATGGCAAATGCCACTCCTGCCAACAAAATCATTCTTTTCATCATGATGTATTTTGTCATTTATCGTAATTCTGCCGACAAAGTTACGAATAAACGAGCAAAATACCAAAAAAAATCGCTTTTTTTTGTATTTTCGAGTGTGAGTGACTTCTCCGAAGGAAAAGTTACGAATAAACGAGCAAAATACCAAATAAAAATATGCCAAAATGTCATTATATTCTTCATTTTTTTTTATTTTGGCACGCACTTTGCTATTTTGTCAGTGTCAAATCATGCAATTATTAATTAAAAAATATAAGAATTATGGGAAAGATTATTGGAATTGACTTAGGAACTACCAACAGCTGCGTTGCCGTATTCGAAGGCAACGAGCCAGTAGTAATCGCCAACAGCGAGGGTAAGCGTACAACACCTTCTGTCGTTGGTTTTGTTGAGAATGGTGAGCGTAAGATCGGTGACCCTGCCAAGCGTCAGGCCATCACCAACCCCAAGAACACCGTTTATTCTATCAAGCGCTTTATGGGTGAGAACTGGCAGCAGACCGAAAAGGAGATTGCTCGCGTACCTTATACTGTTGTCAAC
>CACYKE010000027.1 GCA_902774925.1 uncultured Prevotellaceae bacterium
ATACAGATGTAAAAGCTGTGGAAATACATGGGGTCATTGTCATGAGGAGTGTCCAGAATGCGGCTCTACAGATGTTGAAGATGATGGCTATGGCTATTTACAATATGAATGTAATGATTGCGGACATATATGGGGCGATGATAATGACGATGATGATGCAACAGATAACAAATATGACGATAATGATGAAACTCCATGTCGTCCTGAATCTCAATCTCTTTCTCCTAGTAGAATAATTGACAATATAAACATGGATATGATATATATTGAAGGGGGGACTTTTATGATGGGAGCAACAACAGAACAGGGAGAGGATTCCTGGGATAATGAGAAACCAACACATCAGGTAACAGTAAGCTCTTATCACATTTGTAAGCACCCTGTTACTATCAGAGAATGGGAAGCTGTGATGGGTAAGAGTAAATATATTACGGGTGAACCATACCATCCTGTTCATAATGTAACTTGGAATGACTGTCATCAATTCATAGAAAGGTTAAACTCTTTGACAGGAAAGAACTATCGACTTCCAAGAGAAGCAGAATGGGAGTTTGCAGCTCGGGGTGGTAATAACTCTATGGGATATAAGTATAGTGGTAGTGATAATATTGATGATGTCGCTAATTATAGCAAAAATGGGAGTTATTGGTATGACACTACGTGTAATGTCATGCATAAGTTGCCAAACGAAATAGGTATTTTTGATATGAGTGGGAATGTGTGGGAATGGTGTGAAGATTGGTATGGTGACTATAGTAACGAATATCAAATCAATCCTACAGGCCCTAGTAAAGGAGAATATCGCGTTATTCGAGGTGGTGGAGCAGATAGTAGACCTGGGCGTTGTAGAGTTTCGAGTAGAGACCTCAAACGTGAAGATTCTTATGGTATTGGATTTCGTTTAGTGTATTAATTTATTTTGATATTTATGATGTGTCCATATTGTAATCAGAATCATCCAGAAGGGACTAAATACTGTCCAGAAACAGGTGAGAAAATCCTCTCTAAGATGTTAAGTTGTCCTAACGAGAAATGTATAAACTACAAAAAGTACATCCTTCCAGAAGACAGTAAGTTTTGTCCTGATTGTGGAGAGCGATTATCACACCATGCAGATATAATAAATAAATGGTCGACTATATCTGATTTCTCAGATGGCTCTCTTATATTTGGAATAACGCTTGGTGCAACAACATTATCAGACATAAGTGTGAAGGGCGAGCAGAATGTTAAGTACATTAAAAACTTCGGATATGAGATAGATATTAATGAGAACGTTCAAGTGTTTATAGTGGTTCTCCCAGCAAATGAGGATGAAGTGAAATTTTTTTTGTCTGAGTTCCCGGAAGGTAGTAGGAGTCATATTTTGAACGAAACATTGACCGTGAATGGTGCGCAAGTTACATGCTATTCAAAATTCCCTTTTTTAGCAGATATAGGTGTTTCTTCTGAAAAGAGTGAGAAAGAGAATATTGGAGCTTTACTTAAACATGGGTACAAGATAGTTGATAAAAGCACGATAAAATTTCCTCCAGCTGATGATAATACTAATACCATACTGCTGATTAATAATGGTAAGTATTCACACAAAAATGACATATTAATCTCTTTATATAATAATAGCGTCATAAGTTTTTGGTATAACCCAATAATAGTGAATGTATGAAATGTCCGCATTGTAATCAAGAACATCCTGAGGGAACAAAATTTTGTCCTGAAACAGGGGAAAAAATGCCATTGCTTTTGAGTTGTCCTAATAGCAGTTGTCGAAACTATAATAAATATACTCTGCCTCTGGATAGTAATTATTGTCCAGACTGTGGCATGAAGTTAATTCATAAAGATTTTATAGAAAAAAATTACTTAGATCCTCTAGTCATTTCGGAATATATGGGTGAAGATGTGTCTGTTATCGACGATAATTCGGTCATATATGGAGAGAGTTCAGAAGGAAATAGAACATGTCAATTTTCATATCGTAATATAAATATTACAGCAATAGGAGATGAAGGAGGTGCTATTTCTAAATTTTTGTACAAAAGTTTAACCTTTGAGAATCTTCGTGTTTTATTTAAGTTGCCAGATGATGTTGATGATGTTGTAGAATTGCGATCTATTCTATTAAGTATAGAGGATGTAGATGGCACTAATTTCAACTTTGTTGATTATAATTTAAGGTTTTATCTTAGATTTAGAAAAGATGGAACTATTAGGTATCTAATGGTGGAAAAATATAGAGATAAAGGTTTCCTTGCATCAGTATTCCCAATCAATGGAGTGTTATTAGGAGAAACATCTTTTAAACAAATAGGTAAGAAATATTCATTAAGGAATAATGGTGGCGAGACATATTGTAATATAGGTGGGATTGCTTTTTTTTCACAAGAAGGTTCCTCAAAGGTATGTTCGATGGTGATTGAAAATAATGTAGAAATGCCTGCTTCACTAATCCATTGGGGATTCGATTGGCATTTCTCATATAGTCAATATCTGGAAATATTAAAAGAAAAAGGCCTTAGTCCGAATAAATGGGGAGCAGAAAAGCCAAAAGTTATTTCAAAAAAGGGTCGAAGTATGTTAAAAGCGACGATAAAAGTTAGTTTAGATGAATTTGTCTATTGTTCTCTTATTTTTGATATGGGAAATAAAAATGGTGAGGGATGTTCAACATCTTCCCCCAACTCTTTATATAAAATCGTATTTGAGTATGAAGAATAGTATTATTTAATAAGAAGTTATGAAATGTCCACATTGTAATCAAGAACACGAGCAAGGCACTCTACTCCCAACAGTAGCAACTCCTGAGGAGGGTTGGATTATTGGCATATAATATCAAATGACTTCGTTTTCGACGTATATATCATTTCCGCAAAGCTAAGGTCGTAGTTTTGCGGATTTTTTGTGTTGCAATGATAGGTAATGAATAATATCTACATCACTATTAATAGCTGAAATTCATTATTAATCCCAAAATGTAAGCAATATGAAGAATATTAATGCAATTGCTTGGTTCATCACGATGATGACCTTGTTAGCCAGCACGCCATGCGCTGCATCTGCCATTAACTATAAAGCTGAGATTAGTGTTATGTCAATAGAAACTCAAAACGACGATATGCGGCAAGCATTGTCTTACCAGCGAGAAGCGGAGTACTATACCAAACAAGCATTGGAGTATGACAGAGAGGTAGATTATTACATTCGTCAGGAGCAGATTTATCTCCGTGAAGCGGAATACTACTCGAAGCACGAGAATTACAACCAAACAAAGATTTATCAGCGAAGAGCAAAGAATGCAACAGACAAAGCGGATTCATATAGGAGAAAGGCAGACAATGCTAGAGACAGGGCAAAGTCATATATGAGAAAAGCTGAAGATGCACTTCAAAAAGCAAAATAACAACGATATAAATAACAGAAAATATGAAACAGATTTCAGCAAGTTTGTTCTTCACGGTATTGTGGAGAGGCCTGTGTCAGGCATTGGGATGGTTTTTCGGCCTGTTCGGGTATAAGCACGATGGCAAGTTTGCCAAGTGTGTCTGGGGGGTATTCGCAACAAGTGCCTCCATTGTTATGGCATTGTTTGCTTTGTTTTTGGTAGTATGCCTTGGTGAGAGTATATATAACCACTTTTTCAGGAATCATTATTGTGATGATGAGTACTGCTATCATTCTGAGTATGTCAGTCGGGATATTTACTACCATAATACTGAAGATGGAAAGAGTTACATCTACAACAAGCGTACTGGTGAAAAGCTGATAAAGCATATTGCCTGGATTGCCAAACCGCTTGGCAAAGATACGCTGGTTTGTTATAGCGACGGTAAGAAACGAGGCTATTTCAGTAAAAACACAGGTAAGGTGATTATCAAGCCTAAATATGATCATGCGTGGGTGTTCTCCGATGGTTTGGCCAGTGTGGATGATAATGGCTATATCAAGTTCATTGACGGAACAGACAAAGTTGTTATGGATCAAAGGATACCATACACTCCGAATATGGAGGGCTATGTGTTTCACGCTGGTTATTGTGTGATGGATTCTGGCGATGGAGATCTATTCGGCCTTATTGATAAGACGGGGCAGATCGTACTCCCCATAGAATATAGTTCCATCAGCCCTACTAATGACTTGGAGATGTGGCGTGTCACCAAAGGCAAGGAGAATGGTTTACTAGATAAAGATTTAAATACCATCATTCCGCTGACAGAATGCTCGATGTGGGTATATGATGATATGATCCATATGGTGATGCCAGATCATACGTTACGGAAGCTAACCCTGCAAGGGGAGCTTATTAACGATTTTTACATCACTTGTGTACGAACATTGGAGTATTCGAAGGAAGAGGTTCTGTACCGTACTGACAAAACGACTGATGATGAAGGTCATGTTGTGGATACCACTATCGAGTCATACCACCCAGTGGCAAATGCGAAGAGAAAAGCGTATGTGGCAGGGGACTGCTATGAAGGTTTGATGAGTGTAGATGGTCATATCATTACAAAACCATTGTACAAGGATATTACGGCAATAGGGTACGATTTGTACCTGTGCGATGTGTCAAATGGAGATCAAGTGATAGTGAATGGACAAGGTGAAATTGTAAAATAGGGTATTATTATGGTAAAGAAATTGTTTTTCAGGAATGTGTTGGCATTGGCAGCAATTTTGCTGCCAGCCAACCTTTTGTCGGCGCAGAATTCGGCATCCCAGACCGATCTGAAGGAGTTTGAGAGGGTGGACATCTGTACCAGGAACCCGAAGTATGCCATCGTGACAAAAGACGGGAAGAAGGGAATCTATGATATGTTGCTCCACCAGAATGTAGTTCCGGCGCAGTTCCGGGAAGTGTTCTTCTCTCGTCAAGATGTAGAGGACAGTCTCTATTATAGCATATTCTTTGCCAAGGAAGGAATCAAAGTTGGTATCCTCAGTGTGGACGAAGAAACCAACTTTGTGATGTCAATTTGGTTGGATGATCCAGACGAGGTGTTATCGCTGGATGAATGTACCACGATAGACCAGGAGATGACGAAGAGGGTGGGGAAGCAGTTGAAAAGATTCATTAAGAAACAAAAGCTGGAAAATGCTCAGATTGTAATAATGAACTCGCAGACTGGACATCTGAAGACGTGGATAGCACTGGAACAAGACATGAAGAAAGAAGATGCAGGTAAACTGTTGACACACTCATGTACGTCATCCGTGACAAAACCTTTCCACGTGGTGATGGCCCTGGAGAAGGAACAGCTGACATTGGATAGCATCTGTGACGGGATTACTTATCGGCAGGCTATCAAGACGTTTAATAACCCGATGATGCGTCGGGCCATATTTGGTGGCTATCGTAGGAGTGCGGCAGAACGAAAGTGGGAGGAACAGACCAATACGCAGCGTCGTTCTACCAACCCCTTGAATATGGCTGTCGGCTATAATAGTGTGGGCATTGGTGGTAGGATGATGTGTCCGACACTAAGGGGTGACAGCGTGGAAACGGAAGATCAAGTCTTGCCGCCTTCCATCCTTGCAACCTTAAAAGATGTGCTAAGGGTGGACAGAAAAGAATCACCCCAGCTGGCATGGCTGACAGATGCTGTAGATTGGCTGGGGTATGCTACGACAGAATATATCTATGCCGAGGAAGACCGTGAGCTAAAGACTCCAATAGGTCGGGAGTTACAATTCATTGGAGTGTTTCCTGCAGAGAATCCTAAATATACAATTTGTATTGTAGCTGACAAGAAATCCTTGGATATTGAGCCTAGCGTATTTCAAGATGTAGTGAATCCGTTGTCGCAATGGTTATTGAAGAGATAATGATATAAATATCAATTGCACAATCGGGATGGCTGTGGATTTAACACTTTAAACATACAGACTCAGATGACAATAATACACGCAACAGATCCTACAACGGATGTGCTTTCACAATTGTATGTAACGAGGGATGACATATCTGCGCTTATCAACGAAACAAATAGCAATGTAGATGTACAAAATGCCATCCGTGGTGATAGTACTATAATGATGTTGGGTCATGGTAATCAATATGGGCTTTTTTCTAAGCCGAACAAGAAGGGGAAGTATGAGCGTTTCCTTATTACAGGCCGTCATGTACAATTCCTCCGAGACAAAGTTGGCATTGGAATCTGGTGCTATGCGAACCTCTTCGCCGAGAAATATGGTTTGTCAGGTCTCTTCTCAGGTATGATTATATCAGAGATGCAAGAAGCTATAGATTTGAATATTCATACAACACAGGAAGAAATAAGTAGAGAAATAACGAAATTTGCCTGTCGTTTGGGGGACTGCATGAATAGGTATGAACTACAAGAGATACCCGTAAGGATGTTAGAATTGGATGATGTCAAATCTGAACTGACTCAATTCAATTATAGTAGACTATTCTTTTATGAAAACAAAAATAACAGATGAGGTGGGCTGTTTTTTCTTTTTTTATGATAGTTTTGGTTACTTTTTCCTCTCTCTTCACATAAAGGGGTAATAAACAGATGTTGAACGTATAAAGATGTACGATTATGAAGCAGAAATACGATAAGCAGGTGACGCAGAAGACTTACGGGGTCTTCCATGTGATGAGCAAGCGAGTATCGGAAAAAGATATGGTGAGGATTTGTGAGGCGTTCGAGTTTGCATGTGAAGCTCATGCAGATCAGAAGCGCAAGTCTGGCGAACCTTATATCATCCACCCCATCGAGGTGGCAAGTATTGTAGCTGGAGAACTGGAGTTGGGAGCTAATCCAGTTATCGCGGCCTTCCTTCATGACGTGGTTGAGGACACGAAGTACACGATTGAGGATATTCAGAAGCGTTTTGGAAAGGATGTCGCTTTTCTGGTGAGTGTTCTGACGAAGCAGAGTAAAGAACACTATGAGATGTCAAAGCAGGTGGACAATTACAAGCAGATGCTTGACTCCATCCATTACGACATCCGTGCGCTGCTCATCAAGTTGGCAGACCGTCTGCATAATATGAGGACGCTGGGAAGTATGCCCGCCCATAAGCAAATGAAGATTGCAGGTGAGACTGATTTCTTCTATGCTCCGCTGGCTAACCGCCTTGGACTTTACCCTATCAAGATAGAGTTGGAGAATCTGAGTTTCCGCTATCGCTGTCCCCATGAGTATGAGGAGATAGCAAGAATGCTCCATCGTGACGAGCTTAGCCATGAAGGTAGACTCCATAACTTCACCGATAAGATCCGTATGGTGTTGGGCAAGGAGTTTGGCAATGTGTCTGTTCATGCTTCATTTCGTGCGCCATACAGCATTTGGCGTAAGATGCAAAAGACAGGGGACGATTTCAGTCATATCCCGTTCCGTCACGTGGTGGAAATAGTCTTTCCTTGCGAAGACATTAGTCAAGAAAAAGATATTGCTCTGAGAATCTACTCACGCTTGACAAGTGTGTTTAACGAAAAGCCTTGTTCTGTCATATCGTACATCGATAGTGCCAAGGAAAATGGCTATCAGTCTTATCATGTCCAATTGCTCTCAGAGTTTGGCAGTTGGGAGGAGGTCCATATCAGCAGTGAGCGTATGGTACGCAATAATCAGATAGGTGTTGTAGCGGAGCGTCGTGAGGATTCTGTTCGCATGTGGATTGACAAGTTCCGCAAGGTGCTGCGTGATCTGGACTTCCATCAAGAAGAGGGCGGCTATATGGATAATGTGGTGACAGCATTCTACAACGATAACATCATGGTCTTTACGCCCAAGGGTGAATCCATTAATCTTCCGAAGAAGGCTACAGCATTGGATTTCGCCTTCGAAATTCACAGCCATATTGGAGAGCATGCCCACTATGCTCGTATCAATGGCCAGCTGTCCTCTATCAAGGCAGAATTGCAGCGTGGTGACATCGTAGAAATTGTTACTAATCCAGATATAACACCACAGAAGGACTGGTCTGACCACGTTCTCACCTATAAGGCAAAAGGTTTCCTGAAACGCTATTTCGCCAAACAGGATAAGCCGAAGTTCCATTTTTGTTCCGCTTGTCATCCTATTCCTGGGGAAGAGGTTGTCGGCTTCAAAGAGGCCGACGGCAGCATAACTGTACACAAGCGCAACTGTCATGTCGCAATTGGACTGGCTTCTCAGCAGGGGGACTCCATCGTGCCCGTTGACTATGAGGAGAATACATCTGCTCTCTATCCCGTGTGTATACAGATCCTGGCAGTCGACCGTTTCCATCTCTTGAGTGACATGATAAACAGCATCACCAATGAGTTGCATTTATCCATCGATTCACTGAATACCAGTACTACAGATTGTATTGTACGTTGTACTATCAACTTTGGGGTACATTCGTTTGGCGAGCTACAGACTATTATAGAGCATGTGTCAGCCATTGAGGGTGTTGAAGAAATCAAAAGAATTTAGATTGAGAGTCAATGAAGTATATGAGATCTATAGGAGGTTTAGACAATGAATGCAAGAACTAATGCTGAAAAGGAATGGCTCCGCAAGTTGACAGGAAAAGATTCTTGTCAGAAAGAAGAAAAAACGCATGATAAGCCGACGGTGACAAAAGATGACCCCAAGCCGAAAAAAAAGGATTGCCACCACGGTTTCCAAGATGTGGCAGGCATGGATGATCTGAAGCAGATGGTGATGGAGGGGTTTGTCAACGTGCTGAACAACCAGGAATGTGCAAAGGCATACGGTATTACACCGCCTAGCCTCCTGTTTTACGGTCCAGCAGGATGTGGTAAGACGTTTTTTGCCGAGAAGATTGCCGAAGAGATAGGTATCAACTTCATGAAAATAGTGCCTGATGATTTGGCATCCACCCTTGTACATGGAACACAAGAGAAAATTGGTGAGGTGTTCCGTAGGGCCGAGCGTAAAGCACCAACGCTTATCTTCTTTGATGAGTTTGACGCGATGGTTCCGCAGCGTTCCAACGACGACCGAAACTATCAGAATGGCGAGGTTAATGAATTTCTGTGTATGCTGAACAATGCTGCACAAAAAGGCATCTATGTTTTGGCGGCTACCAACCACCCAGAACGTATAGACCGTGCGGCTCTTAGAACGGGTCGTTTTGATGAGATGATATATGTGGATATGCCCGATAATAAGGCCCGTGAGAGTCTGTTTCGTTTGGAATTATCCAAATTGCCAACAGCAGAGGATATCGATTTCGTCCGACTTGCCGATCTGACTAAGGGTTATAACTGCAGTGATATCAGCTACATTATTAAATTTGCCTCGCGAAAGATGTTCAATGCCAGCATCAAAGAGAAGGGTAAGCCTTACAAAGTAATTACTCAGACACTGCTCGAGGAGTCCATCTCCCGCAAATCACCATCTGTGAGCAGCCGCGAACTAAAGGAGTTTGAGAGGGTGCGCACTGAGTTCTCTCCCAAAGATGAAGGTTGTAAACCGATGACTATAGGGTTTCATGTGTAATATAAAAACGTTAAAATAATACGACTATGAAGGAAAAGTTTTTAGATGCATTTAAGGCTTTAGGTTTTAAGTTGGAAGATCTGGACGGAACGGCTCTCGGTTTCCACTATGAGGGTCGTAGTCTTCTGCTCTTGCCTAACGAAGAGGACGAGGCATTTCTGAATATTGCTCTTCCGTGTGTAGTAGAAACAGGCAATGTTGATGAAGAGAAGTTTAACGAGGTGAAGGAAAAACTGAACTCCGCTTTAAAGTATGTCAAGACATACAGGGCATTTGGCGGTTTGACCATGTTCTATGAACGGGAACTCATTGGGAGCGAGGATTTGAAAGACGTGATACGGAGAATGATTCTGCACCTTGAAGCAGGCCATTTCTTCCTTCATCATCGTTTGCTTGGCACTAACGATGACGATGATAGTGGTAGTACTGGTAATTCTGATGTAACCGAGATAATTGAGAGTAGTGATGAAGATGTAGCATAAAAAAAGAGAGATTATGACTAAGAAAGAATTGATTATGTCAACCCTCGAAGAGAAGATGGGTTATTGTCCTGAGATTGATGAAGATGGCGACATCATGTTTGCTTATCAGTTGAAGACCATTTATGTGATGACAGCTGATGATGACGAGCAATACGTTTCGGTAATGCTTCCCCAGTTCCATGACATTGAAGAGGGGAAAGAAACTATAGCTTTGGCGGTATGTAATAAGATGACTCGCGAACTGAAGTTCGCCAAGGTATATATCGATCAGACCTTCAATCATGTTACGGCGACCTGCGAGTTTTATTACAGTAGCAAGAAGTCATTATTGCAGAATCTAGAAAGGTCTCTGGAATTACTAGGTGTTATCCGTACCGTTTTTAGAAACGATATGGATGAGTTGTCGGAAATGTAAAAATGTATCTAATACTCCAGTATTGGAGAATGCTGTCATAGGTATTCTTCAAGAGGAAGTAGGGGACTACAGGAAATGGTCGAAGGCGATGTTGGCTCAACAGTATGAAAATGTAGATGATGTTATAGAGATTGTCGAAAGGTAGCTGTTGAATAAATCAAAAAATATTAAATCATTCTCCAAACGAAAGGTAGTGGTAATCAATGAAGTATATGAGATTTCTGGTCATAATCATGGTTCTGATGTTAATTGGAGGATTTTTCAGCATCAGCCCGATGTCGTGCAATAGTGGTAGTCGACCTGCTACTGACTGCACCGAGGAAGACAGCTTGGCATATGAGGAAGTCGCAGATGATGCTGAAGATGAAGAGAGCATTGTAGGTAAGGATATTTTGGTGAATTTCTCTGATGACAAGAGCCTGCAGGGGCTGTCAAAACTCACAGTTTCCTTGCAGGGTTTCACTACGACCACTTATAATGCGTCAGCTGACTTTTGTGAGAGGGTCAACTATGATATATCTGTTGATTTCCCCAAACGATCGGTTGCTCATTCTGATGCGATTACCAAATGGCTCGTTGAGAAGATCGAGGACTCTGGGAATATGGATGGCGAATTACCTCCAATGAATGCAATCTATATCAACTATGCCAGAAGGACTAATGCAGGTTGGCGGTATGAAGGTGACATTCACAATCGACAGCGAATATGCAAGTTTGCCGCTGACGTATATTTTGCCATAGTCAAGGGCGATTACGGTTTGAATGAGATGGAGATTCCATCATCGCTATTCTCTACCTTGTGTCTGAGTGCATACGTAAAAAACAGCAGGTTCGTTACCTACCAGCAATTTAAGCATGATTACCGTGGTGGTGCTCATGGCTATTATACGGAACGGCTGATATCCTTTGACCATGTCCACGGACAGGAAATAGACTATAAATACTTGTTTAGGGATGGCTGCATGGAAGCTATTCTGGCACTGCTTAAAGAGGAGGCCAAGCAATCGCCGAACTATCAGAAATGGGAGCCGGATATTGATGAATATGCGTGTGTCAAGGACGAGAATGACAAACCCACAGGTCTGCATAGACTTCCACAGCCAGGGTTGTCAGAAGAGGGCGTGGTCTTCTCTTTTCAGCCATACGCCATCAGTTGTTTCGCGGCAGGCACGTTCCACTTTACCATACCCTACAATCGGTTGAGACCTTACCTGACAGACAGGGCCAAGTGGTGTTTGAATATGAAATAAAGAATAAAGTTGTTGAATTATTAAAAAAAGAATCGTATGAAAGAGTTTTTTTACTTAATGGTTGCGCTGGTGCTCGTCAGTTGTACGGACCAGTTTGTGTCGGATGGCACTTTGGGAAATAACGCTGAGGTGTCATCTACAAGTAGTGAGTTTAAGGCTCTGCTGGCAAAAGCCAGATGGGGTGATGGTCAGGCTTATGTGAAGCTGGCTGACTGCTATCGGGACGGAAAGGGTGTGAAGCAGGACTTTGTCGGTATGCTAAGTATGGCAGCAATGGCATGCCAATATGACGGCATCAATCATGTAGAGGATTATCTGAACTCTTTGCCAGAAAACTCTGAATACAGGCTTGCTATAGAGGTGCTATACAAGTGTGACAAGGAAAAGAGGGAAGAGGCAGAGGCCTTGGCGGATCGTCTGGTAGATCAAGGGGCTGTAGACGGGTATACGATGAAAGGGATTATGGCCATGGAGCGTGGTGACAGCTTGGAAGGGAAGCACCTTATCGAACAAGGCGCTGAGAATGGAAGTAGTCTGGCGGAAATGCTCTTGTGTTTTCCGAACTGGAGGGATTGCAGTAAGCCGGATATGAAGAAACTCACTGCGTTGGCAGAAAGGATTCCATGGGCATGCAATCTTCTTGGTGACATCTGTTCTGACAAAGAGAATGTTGATTTGATGAATGAGCGTTTGGCGGCATATTATTACATGAAGGCAGACGAACAGGCTTGTCTAACGAAACGTGGTGCCCAATACTTACTGATTGCTCATCTGACGGACAAGAATTTTAGTTTGAGTGAAAGTGACTTCGAACGAATCAAAAAACTTTGTAGTGATAATCCTATCGTGCAAGAATACCTGCAATCTGACGATTCGGATTTTGAGTATGACGATTGCGATAGTATTGAAGTAATAGATACGGTGGCTGTGCAATAAATGATGTGCACATAACGTTATAATAATAGTCATAAAGAAAGGATTTGCTTATGAAGGTTTATTTATCTGAATATGGGCCTTGTGGGTATAATAGCTTACAGGAAATAGTGGATTACAAATTGGGTCTTGGACATTCGTATCTAGATCATGTCATACAGTATAATGTACGATATCGGGATTGTCTGCGTGAAAAGGGGATGGACGGACTGTTGGAGATGCTGTTCGATGAATGTCCCCGGTTGGCACGAGAAGAGACGGTACTGAATAATCTGAAGAACTGGTGGGTGAACGGTATGCATGAGCATTTGGCTGACTATGACATTCAGTGTTACCCTAGAGATGCGAGGCTCAATATTGCAGGAAGCTGGTTTGACGGCGTGGATGATGTTAAGGCTCAGGTAGAAATGTCGGGAAGGACCAGTAAACCTATATTCGAATTTCTGATGGATAGCAGGTGGTCTAGAAGGGAGAAATATAAGGAGAACCCGGACGGACTGCATATTGGAGAGTTATGGGAGAGCTACCCGACGTTTGACTCTTCGGATGCGGGTGACGGGAGGTCGTATGACAACTATTTCTTTAGCCGCAGTCCGCTGACAGTGGCCATGATGGATCGCTATAGTGAGATAGACAAGGAAGCAAACAAATGTATGGTCCATGAGTATATACCGAAAGATGCGCTTCCCGTGCTCTATTGCAATGGTGATTATCCGTGTGTATTATTGGCTTCAGAAAAATAACCTGTACTCCGCAAGGAAATCCTCCCCCCACCGTAAGGGTAGGGAGGAATGCGGTTGATTTAGTTTAAAAAGGACTTTGTGTTTTGTTTAAAATGGTTAAAATTGTCTTATTATCAGCGGAAAATGAAAGAAAAATTGCATTTTCCGCTGGTTATATATAAATTTTTGCTATATTTGCAGCGGATTTTGATTATAATGCTATATTTATGATTATAGGACGCGAAAAAGAACAGCGTGAACTGCTGGGTCTTCTTGAAAAAGATGAGTCACAGTTTTGTGCCGTTTATGGCAGAATGCGTGTGGGCAAGACATATCTCATACGCGAGACATTCAATTATCAGTTCTGCTTTCAGCACACAGGAGTGTCGAAAGGAACGCTACGCCAGCAACTGACGGCATTCCGCAACTCTTTGGTGGCGGCAGGCATAAAGTGCGCCATACCAAAAACGTGGATGGAAGCCTTTGAACTGCTGAAACAGCTTATCACCGAAGCCCCTGCAGGAAAGAAGGTGCTGTTTATCGACGAACTGCCCTGGATGGATACCCCTAAGGGCAACCTTATTGGTGCGCTGGAAAACTTCTGGAACGGATGGGCTACGGCACGCCGTGAAAAAGACATTGTACTCATCGTATGCGGCAGTGCCACTTCATGGATTAGCAAGAAAATGCTGAAGGACAAGGGTGGGCTTCGCGGAAGACTAACCAACCGCATAAAACTGGTGCCCTTCACACTCCGAGAATGTGAACTTTTTGCCAAAGGAGCCAACTTGGCATTAGGCAGGAAGGACGTGCTGGAACTCTACATGATTCTCGGTGGCATACCTTACTACTGGAGTTTTCTGAAAAAGGGATTAAGTGTGGCACAAAATGTCGATCAACTGTTCTTTACTGAGACGGCACAGCTTCGTGACGAGTTCGAGGCTCTATATGCCATTCTGTTCAAGCGCCCAGAGAATTATCTCAAGGTCATAGCATGTCTGAGTAATGGCAGGAAGTCGGGCATGACCAGGGAGGACATCCTCACAATGAGCAAAATTTCTGACGGAGGCACCTTCTCCACTGTACTGGAAGAGTTGGAGGAGTGTGGGTTCATACGACGTTTTGCTTCCGCCGATACCGCAGAGACTAACGCAATGTATCAGCTGATAGACAACTACACCTTATTCTATTACCTCTGCATCAAGAAGAATGCTTTCAGCGATGAACGTTACTGGTCGAACACCTGCACGTCAACAGCCCATAATACCTGGAAGGGACATGCCTTTGAGCGGGTGTGTCTCCAGCATGTCCCGCAGATTAAAGCAGCCCTTGGCATCTCTGGCGTCCAGACTAATGTGTGCTCATGGTTTACACGCGGCACAGACGATCGGCGGGGAGCACAGATTGACCTCGTGATTCAACGCGCTGACGGATTTACCGACCTCTGTGAGATGAAACATTCTACAAGCGTTTTCACGATAGATAAAGACTACGCCTGCGACTTACAAAATAAGCATGACGCCTATCAGGAATTTTCAAAGGACAAACGTACGCTACACCTTGTCATGGTAACAACGAATGGCGTTATGCACAATAACTACTACAATATGGTACAGAATGAGATTGTCATGGATGATTTGTTTGCTGTGTAGATGATGAGCACACTGATTCCGTTTGCGGCAGCGTTATTGCCGGCCATGGTGCTGCTTTTCTACATTTGGAAGAAAGACAAGCAGAAGGAGCCGACCTCGTGGTTGGTGAAGGCCGTGCTGTGGGGTGCAGCGATATGTATTCCTGTGGCCGTTGTTGAGATGGGCATATCCACGGCATTGTTTGGCGCTGGAGGCAAACCAACCAGTTTCTTGGGTACAACGGCAATGGCTTTCTTCGTTGCCGCATTGCCCGAAGAGACGTTTAAGTTGCTGGTGCTCTGGATGGTGTTGCGGAAGAACCCTTATTTCGACGAGCACTTCGATGGCATCGTTTATGCCGTATGTGTCGGACTGGGATTTGCAGCATTTGAAAACATCGGATATGTTTTGGGTGAGGAAGAAAACTGGGCGGCAGTTGCCATTGCCCGTTCGTTGTTGGCCGTTCCCGGGCACTATGCCTTCGCCATATTGATGGGCTACTACTATTCGGTCTACCACTTCATTGACCATTCATCTAAGGTGGCGGTCTGTGTGCTCTTGGTTCCTGTTGTGGCCCATGGCGTCTATGATGCACTGGCTATGAGTGGGATGGTTAATGAGTATGTCGGAGGAATATGCTTTTTCGTTCTTATCTATTACTGCGTAAAGATGCATAAGGTGGCTAGGAAAAAAGTGCTTGCATTATTGCATCATGATGAGGTGGATGTAAATTCAACCGAAAGCATTCACGTATAAATGTTTGTATGAATATTATTGAGAAATGACAGACCAAGATATTATACAAGGACTGATAGCGAGGGACAATCGGGTGACGGAGGAGTTTTTCTTCGAGAAGTGTCGCCCGCTGTTCTGTAAAATTATCAGTCTTGTTTTTAGCTATGAGGTGGACTACGATGAGTTCGTGAATGAGCTGTATGTGTATCTGATGGAGGACGATGCGCAGAAACTCAGGAACTTCGAATATCGTAGTTCGGTGTATATGTGGCTGAAGGTGTTGGCTATCCGCTTCTTCATCAAGAAAAGAGGAAGAATGATAGATATCACTCCATCGGCAACTCCTTCTAATGGGCCGGAGCTTATGACGGATGAAGAGAATGATGAGGCAGCAAAAGGGGACCTGGAGCGATTGTTCAGCAAGATGCCAACACCAAGATATGCCTACGTTATTAGGATGCTCTTGATAAAAGACCAGGAGCCCGAACATCTGGCAAAGGAAATGGACATTACTACTGCGAACCTATACAATATTAAACGTCGTGCGATGGCTCAACTGACTCGTGTCGCACTTAAAGACATCAAAGAATATGGGAAATAAACAACATATATCCGATGAACTGTTGGCAGCATACCTAGAAGGTAATGTCAACGAGCAGGAGATGGCACAGGTGCTACGGGCTGTGGGAAGGAACACCGAACTGCAGGAGGCACTTGACATTGCTTTACGGTTGGATGAGGAAGGGGAAGAACTTCCGTTGCAGATGGCTGCAGAAGGTGGCAGAAACCTTTGTGATATACAATGCGAAGCATACGTCCTAAAACAATGTGGCATCGAGTGCAGCGTAGAGGAATTGTTAGAGGTGGCCAAGGAAAACCATTGGATTCGTAGAGCTGGAACACCACTGAACTGTATCGGTAATCTGGTGGAGCATCAAGGAATAAAGGTTGCTCGTAGGCTGAAGGCATCAATTGAAGATATTAAAGAAGTGTTGGAAAAAGGGTGTGGTGTCATCGTGGCTGTTGATAGCGACAAACTCTATCCTGAACGGCCTGATGAAGAGGATGCCACCAATCATGCTATTGTTGTGACAGGAATGAAAGAAGATGCAGTAACCATCTATGATCCAGGAAATGTAACAGAGATAGATATAAAACTATCACTATTTATGTCTGCATGGAAGGAATCTCATTGCTACATGGTGAGTACTAAAGTGTAAAAGATTTGTTGATATATCTGATAGAAAGAGCTGCTTCGGCAGCTCTTTTTGTTTGTAAGGGCATGAATTGACAGTTTAAAGTTTAACAACATGACAATGAAAAATATGAAAAAGGTATCAGCAAAAATAACCTGTACTCCGCAAAGAAATCCTCCCCCCACCGTAAGGGTGGGGAGTGGGAGGATTTGTATTGAATGTGAATACAAAATGAGATTTTTTTTATCATAATGTATCATAAAATAGATTTTATTTCATATATTTGCAGACCAAAAGATACATTATGACGAAATTTAGTAAATCAAACTGGTTGCCAATGAAGTTGGCCGAGAATCTTTCTATTGTAGGCGAGCAATTACGCTTGGCGCGTCTGCGTCGGGACCTAAGTATTGAGCAGGTTGCCGAAAGGGCGCAATGCAGCCGACTGACTGTTGCAAAGCTTGAAAAGGGCTTACCGACGGTATCTGTAGGCATTTTATGCAGAATACTCTATGCGCTTCAATTAGGCGATGACATTTTGTTACTTGCACGTGATGACAAACTCGGACATGTCATCCAAGACATAGAGGTGAAGAACAAAAAAAGAGCATCGAAGAAATAGTTTATCTGGGTTATGGAAACACTTGAAGTGGTCGCCAGTTTTGACTGGTTAGAAAATGAAGAGACGATAGGCTATCTCAGTTATGACCAACTGGGAGGAAAAGATGTTTTCACCTTTGAATATACGAAGGAGTGGATAAAGAAGCATTCCGACATTATTCTAGGTGGAGACTTACAACCTTACGCAGGTAAGCAACATACACAACCTGATGGCGAAATATTCGGCTGCTTTGCAGATTGCCTGCCAGACTTCTGGGGTCGTACGCTTATCGAACTGAAAGAGAGACAGACCAATAGCACAAAAGGAAGACTGACATACAACCTGTCAGATTGGGTATATCTTAAAGGCGTGGAAGATTCCTTGCGCATTGGAGGGTTCCGCTTTAAGGATATTGACACAGGGCTATACCTGAACGTATCGGACGATTTTCAGGTTCCACCAATATTAAGTTTAGAAATGCTTTTCGAAGCAGCAAAGAAAGTGGAGGAAAGCGAGTTCAAGAGTGAAGAACCGGACAACAGATGGCTTGAGCGGCTGCTCAAACCGGGAACCTCTGTCGGTGGTGCAAGACCAAAGGCATGCGTTTCCGACGAGAACAGTCTTTATATAGCAAAATTTCCTTCAACCACAGATAGGTGGAATGATTGCAGATGGGAGTTTTTTGCCAACAAGATGGCAGAGCAGTGCGGTATTCATATTGCCACGACCAAACTGATTTCGCTCAGTTCAGGACATGACGTCTTTCTTTCAAAACGATTTGACCGGACACCCGACGGAAAACGTATACATATGGCTTCTGCACTGAACCTGCTTGGATTAACGCAGGAAGACACACATAAAAGATATTACGCATACCCTGAAATAGCCGATTTTATAGTATCAAATGGTACAGATGTCGAAAAGTCACTTCAGGAGCTGTATCGTCGCATAGCATACACTATTTGTATCGGTAATACAGATGACCATCTGAAAAATCATTCCTTTCTACTCACCAAGAAAGGATGGGAATTGTCACCTGTTTATGATATAAACCCTTCGGTCGGTCATACTCATAGCCTGCTCATTGATGGCGTGTCAAACGCATCAAGTCTTGACAACTTATTCAAGGCGCATAAGTTGTATAAGCTTGACGAAGAAACTGCTTTTGACATCATCAAAGATGTTACGCAGACCATGAAGAATTGGAAAGATACTGCACGGGATTGCGGTATCAGCGAAAAGGATAAAGCATACGACGATTTTTCCCAAAGATTTACAGAGGGTGTGTCCTGGAGCATTTAGCCCAAGGGGAAAGCTCCATCCCCCACCGGAAGTGCGGTGGGGGGAGGATTAATGATGGCTATTTTGCAACAAAGACCACTCGGCGATTTTTCGCTCTTCCCTCTTCCGTGCTGTTGTCTGCAATGGGGGAGTATTGTCCTTTGCCAACAGCCGTCAGACGACTGCGCGAAATGCCCATTTCAACAAGTTTGTCGACAATGGCTTGAGCACGCTTTTCACTGAGCTTCTGATTGGAATCG
The DNA here is from genome assembly GCA_902774925.1 of uncultured Prevotellaceae bacterium. GTDB lineage: Bacteria > Bacteroidota > Bacteroidia > Bacteroidales > Bacteroidaceae > Prevotella. The sequence goes on from CACYKE010000027.1 coordinate 18,950, forward strand.
GGAGTACCTGTCGAGTCGGTATGACCTTGAACCTCATAACGCAGTTCCGGATTTTGATCCATCAGCATCTTGATACGGTTGATTTCAGTCATTGATTCCGACTTGATGACAGCCTTGTTTACGTCGAAGGTGATGTCGTAGGTCACGATAGTACGATAGGAATTGGTGTTAACGGCAGCTTTCTTTGGCTGGCAAGCAGTCAGTGTGAATAATGCTGCACAAAGTAATACAGAAACAAATAATTTCATAAGCAAATAAATTTATAGTTCGCGTGGCAAAAGTACGTAGAAAAATTGAGAAAACCATCAAGTTAAGGTGGTAAAATATAGAAAAAATCAAAAAAAACGTTAATTCTGCCTTGCTTTGGCTATAACTTCATCAAAAATAATGTAATTTTGACCAAAATTATAAATATTATAGAAAAATGGAATTAACTTCAGGACTATTATTTGCTGATAGATATAAACTAGTCAAACAGCTCGGAAGGGGAGGATTCGCAGAAGTTTGGTTAGCTGAGGACAATCTGACAGGTGTTCAGGTTGCTGTGAAGGTATATGCTCCAGGAACCGGTTTGGATGAGGATGGTATCAAGATTTTTACACAGGAATTCACTGTGGTGTTCGACATGAACCATACCAACCTGCTGCGTCCTACGCATTACGACTGCTACGAGCGCATGCCCTATCTCATCATGCCCCTCATCAAAAACGGTTCAGCCTTCAAGTATCTGACCGAGGGCGTGAATATCCCTGAGGAAGAAGCCTGGAAGATGTTACACGACGTGGCAGCAGGACTGGCCTATCTCCACGAGAAGAATCCGCCCCTGATTCATCAGGACATCAAGCCGGACAACATCATGATAGGCGACGAAGGGCAATATCTGATTACCGACTTCGGCATCAGTGCCCGTGTCCGCAGTACGATACGTGGTGCCCAGGCTGCTGAGCAGAGCGGCGGTACGTTGGCCTATATGGGACCAGAGCGCTTCAGCAAGACCCCAAAGCCCATCATGGCCAGCGATGTATGGTCGCTCGGTGCTATGATGTATGAGCTGATGACCGGACAGCCTCCATTTGGCAATCATGGCGGCATGCTTCAGAAGAACGGTGCTGATATCCCCCTTATTGAAGAAGACTATTCGCAGGAGATAAAGGATATGGTCTATGCCTGTCTGGCCAAGGAGACTTGGGACAGACCGTCGGCCAAGAAGATTGAGGAACTTACTTACAATAAGATCCATGGTATCGTGGTTCCTGCAGAACCAGTAAAGGATAACGGTGAGGATGCTGATAAGAAGCAAAAGAGTACGCCTACCCCCGAACCCGTTACTCCCAAACCCGATACCCCCAAAACCGGTGCCTCCAAGAAGATTAACAAGAATATCATCATCGGAGCTGTTGCCGCCATTGTCGTCCTAATCGGTATCGTTGCGATGTGTAGTGGTGGTGGCGACAGTGAGGAAGTACCCCCCGTAGCCGTAGAGGAAGTCGTTCCTGTCATCAACTATGATTCGCTGGCACAGGTCAGCATTCAGGAAGGTATGGCGCTGCTGGAACAGGCCGACACCTTTATGACCAACCACGAGGAAGATAAGTTCGACTCTAAATATAATAAGGTGGAAGATACCTATATCAGCGCCTTGAAGAAGTTTGAGGAGGCTTTGGTCAATAAGGACAGCCTTTCGGCAGAGATTTCCAGCAATGCCCTCATCCAGAAGAGTACGGCAGCAGGAAAGCTGTTTAATATCTATAAGGAACTGAGTGAGATAGCCTCCGGTCTGAAGGAAGCAGGCCTTGCTGATGGTGCCGCAGAATCTGAGGCGCGTGCAGAAGCCATCAAGCCATATATTCCTGACTTGATTAATAACGAAAACCAAGATACTAACGAAAACCAAGACAATAATGAACAGATTCCTTAAAATACTGACGGTAATCCTGTTGATGACTCTGACCACGGTGCATACCTATGCCCAGAGTGCCAGTGATGCTTACAACAAGGGAGTTGCCTTGATGAACAAAGGCGACTATCAGGGTGCCATCGCCAGTTTTAAAGCCTCGATGGCTATTAACAAGAGTGCTGCTAACGTCAAGAAATGTAATGCACAGATTTCCAAGTGTAACCGTCTGGCCAAGAAAAAGACTACTGACAGGAAAGACGAACCTAAGAAAACCACTCAGAAGACCTTGGTTGTCAGTGCTAAGAATGTTGGTTTCGAGGCAGCTGGCGGCGAGAGGATTATTGGCGTCTTGACTCAGCCGGAGAGTAATGACTGGATAGCCAATGTGGCCTCTGAGCACGAGAGCTGGTGTAAGTTGTCCAAATCGATGAACGGTAAGGAGCTACAGATAGAATGCCTGCCCTCAAATAGTACTATTTCAAGATATACGGGCATTACCGTCATCTATGACCAGGAGACCCAATTCATCCAACTCACACAAAAAGGAAAGGACGCCGAAATCACAGCCCACCCCAATGATGTGAAGTTCAAACTCAAAGGCGGTACCGAGAAAGTGGCCATCAGTTGCAACAGTGATACACTGTATGCAGACAACAAAAACTGGCAGTTGTCCAAACGTCCGGACTGGTGTGAAGTATATGTAGGCAGTAGTAATGAGATCACTGTGAAGGTTAAAGAAGTTAAGAAAGGTGATCCTATCTACGAGTCAGGCCGTTCTGGCGATATCATTCTGAAAAGTCAGAATCAGGAGTGCATCATTCGAGTGGATCAGAGAAAACGTAATATAATTAATTCTATTTTAAAACACTAACAACTAAAAACAAAAAGCTATGAGATGCAATAATTGTGGATGGGACAATGCTCCCGGTTGCAGTTCTTGCGTGAAGTGCGGCCACCCGTTACAAGCAGACAATGGTGGGTACAACAACAACCCCTATCAAGGAGTAAACGTGCCCAATTACAATCAAGGCGGAGAACCGCAGCCACGCCCTACTGTCATCGGCACTCAGGCAGCTGACATACCAGCTCCGCGACCGACAAGAATTGTCAATGGTCCTATGATGCAGGACCAGCAGTTGAAGGCTACCGTTGTGCAAAGTCCGAAAAGCTGTCCTCATTGTGGCTATCCCGTCATGGGCGATTTCAGCAGTTGCCCGAACTGTGGAGCCAGTATCGCGCCAGCTCCCAGACCGACAACCATCCAGCGTCCAGACGGTCAGCCGGAAACGCCGGCAGCCCCCTTGGCAGGCACAGTTGCGACTGGCAAGAAATCCTTATTGAATGAGCTGGGTATCGATGAAACGGTGAAGTGCGACAAGTGTGGTGCAGAAGTATCAATCGACTTTACATTCTGTCCAAAATGTGGTGAAAGGATACACCTGCCGACAGTACGTGCCATCCGTCACAAGCCTACGGCAGCTCCTGAACCTCCAAAGCCGAAGTGCCGTCTGACCATCATCCCTGAGGAAGACGAGCAGGAAGTTCCTGTACCCAACGAGTATGAGGGAGCATCTATCATCTTAACCAGAGATAATACAGAGGCAAATAACCGTACTATCACTTCGAAGGAACAGGCGGAGCTGATTTGTGAAGACGGTAAATGGTTTGTGTTGAACAAGAGCGAATTAAGTTCCACTTATTTAGAGGCAAACAGGAAACTGGAAATCCAACAGGGCGATGTCATCGTGATGGGTGACAGAAGATTCAAGTTTGAAATTGAATAACAACAATTTTAGTCCGCGTGAGCACCTATCAAGTCATAGACAGATGCGACTTTAGGCCAGGAGACGTCATTGACAACAGATATAGTGTCAGGAAGGCCCTTGGAGAGGGTTCCTTTGGCATCGTATATCTCGTTGAAGACGGTCGGGGCGGGAAATATGCCTTGAAGCTCCTTAGATTGTGGGAAGTGCCAGCCGAGATTCGCCAACCTTTAATGGAGCGCTTCGAGATGGAATTCAACACAGGCCGCATTGATTGTGACAATTTGGTTCGTTCACTGGACTATGGCACTGTTGGTGGCAATCCTTTCATTGTGATGGAGTTCTGTCCAGGCGGTGACCTTGAGCCCTTGCTTGGCAAGCCAGACGGCAACACGCCGCGTATCTGTCAAGACATTCTCGTCGGACTCAATGCCTTGCACGACAGGGGAAAGGTGCATCGGGACCTGAAACCTGAGAATGTGCTCTTCAAACAGAATGGCAAGGCCGCTCTGACGGATTTCGGAATAGCCGGCGACCGTACCCACCGTATGACGCAGCGTAATATCTTTGGCAAGCCCAATCAGGTATTCGGAACCTACGCCTACATGCCCCCGGAGCAGGCCATGAGAGCCCGTGGAGGTGCTACCGTGCTGCCGACGACCGACATATTCTCTTTCGGCGTGTTGGCTTTCCAGTTGCTCACTAACCAATTGCCTTTTGGAACGCTGGAGACGCACAATGACCTTGCAGAATACCAGAAACGCGGAAAAGACGGAATATGGAACCGCGATGCCCTTCGCCACGTCAACAACAGCCAGCAATGGATACAGTTGATTGAAGGCTGTCTGAACCCAGATTTCAGACAACGGTTCCAAAGCGTCCACGACGTGTTGAGGTTGCTGCCGCAGTCGCTGGGAGGAGGTTACCAGCCACAGCCTGTCAGGCTCGCTCAGTCGTATACACCGCAACAGTATGCCAGTGGCTATCAGCTGCGAATACTGCAAGGTGAGGAATACGGTAAAGTGTACCAGCTGACTCAGTTAGCCAGCCAAGGTCGTCGTATTCTGACTATTGGTCGTCAACTGGGCAACAGTATCTTTATCAAATCAGACTTCAGCGACTTCTTATCGCGTTTCCATTGCACGTTAGAACTGGCCACCAACGGTCATTGGGCCATTCGTGATGGTCAGTGGCGCAACGATATGCGACAGTGGGTAAACTCCAGCAATGGAACCTATGTAAACTCGAAACCCGTCAATGAAAACGGCTACTTTCTCAAAGCAGGTGACATCATCGCCATTGGCGACGTTACACTAAGATTTGAAAATTACTAACCTTTTAATTATAAACATTATGGATAATCAAAGTTACAAGCGCACAGTGGCTGGCTCTGTTGGAGCTGGCGTAGGTGCAATCTTCAATGGTTCAGGACGTACTTATTACATCCTCGAACACAAGACCAGTTCAAAGTATCATAGCGCTGGTGAGTCACAGAAAATCATCATCGACCAGATTGAGATTGGTCGCGATGCTTCTTGTCAGGTTCGCTATGACGAGTCTTTCGATACAGTAAGCCGCAAGCATGCCGCCATCGTTCGCGACGGCAACAACTGGCAACTGATCCACCTCTCTTCTTCTAACCCGACGTTGGTGAACGGCCGTCCCGTTCAGGGTTCCTATTATCTCCAGACCGGTGACGAGATCCAGTTATCCGTCAATGGTCCACGCCTTGGCTTCATCCAGCCGCAGGGCAAGCAGGGTCTCACGTCAAGCATCAAGCTCACTGAGCGTATGAACCTGTTCCGCGAGCAGGCTCTCCGTCCTTATCGCCGTGCCATCTGGGCTTTGGCAACACTGCTGCTGCTTGTCGTCCTCGGCTTTGGCGCCTGGAACTACAAACTGCATCTCGACAATCAGGCTCTCCGTCAGGAGATGGCTATGTATGCAGCTCAGGTAGACTCTCTCGGCATGAAGAAAATTCAACTTGAGAATCAGGAACAACAGTTGACCGCTCAATTGGCAAGTGATCCGAACAACCAGGCATTGAAGCAGCAGCTCGGTCAGGTTCAGCAGGAACGCGTCCGTGTTGTCTATGCCTACAATGCTGCATCCCAGAAACTGGCATCGACCAAGTCTAAGTTGGCAGAATACGGTTATGACGACGAGGATGAGGACGAGAGCACTGGCACAGGCTCAACAGCTACGGCCGACATTGCGGCAGCTACAGGCGGAAATGCCGGACTGGGACAGGACGGACCTGTCACTGACGGTGAGGAGCGATGGGACAACTCTGAGCAAGAGGTTGTTGCAGCAGAAGGAACAGCCGTCAATCCTGGTAACAAGAATGACTTCGTCGACAAGTCTAACCCCACCATCCAGGAGTCAGCCAAGAATTCTGCCGGTGCTTCAGACAACATCGTAAAATACTATAACGACATCTACAGTCTGAAGGTAAAGCGCATTACGCTTGAGCGTGGTGGCAACTCGTATGACCCAGGTATCGCCACAAGCCAGCTCGTAGTCGGTACAGGTTTCGTTGTTGGTGGTAAGTTCATTACAGCACGTTCTAATCTGCAGCCTTGGGTATATCGCAATGTCTATAATGACGACTGGCGCCGTCTGCTCGCAGAGTATGTAGCAGCCGGATTCCATGTCATCATCGACTTTGAGGCTTACTCTACGCGCGGTTCCGGTCATCCACTCCGTTTCAGCAACACCCAGTTCGACCTGGCTTCCTTGGAAGCATACGATGGCAAGGAAATTGTTGAGATTCGCAAGGACGTTATCAAGAGAATCAAGGGCTGGGGCATTGACATTGCCTATAAGAAGAGTACTCGTGAGAAGTTCGTCGTAACGTACTATACCGATGGTTCCCACAACGCTGCTTCTCTGGCACTTGGAGCCCCTGGCGGTCTGCCTGTTGACATTCCGACAGCTCAGAGCCTGAAGGGTAGCGAGGAAGTGGTTATCGCCGGATTCTCTGGAAACACCAATATCCAGTCGCTGTCAAGCTATGTGAAGTACTTCACCAGCCGCACATCGCGTCTGGCATCTCGCTTCATCACACTACAGGATGCCTCTGCCAACTGGGGCTTCACCGGTTCACCGGCTTTCTTCAAGGAGAGCAATGGCACTTATCGTGTAGTAGGTGTCAACGTGGGTAACTTTGGTGGCGAGGTTCGTGTTGTGCCTATTCACAGAGTAAGGTAAGTTTATATAGTTTATCTAAATGTCAGAAGTAAAAATCAAACTTGCTGCAGGCACTAATGTCGGACTTCTCCGACAAAACAACGAAGACAACTTCATTGTTTCCAGTGACCTTGGCACTTCTGAATGGCTCATTCCCCAGGTCGGTACTGAAATCGACCTGGGGGAATTAGGAGCCTTACTCGTCGTTGCCGACGGTATGGGAGGAAGCAATGCAGGCGAAGTGGCTTCGGCCATTGCCATTGAGACCGTCCAAAACAAATTCACCCCGGAGTTGCTCGCTGAGGTGGTTGACAACGATAAGGCTGTTCAGGAATATATGAAAGCCGTTGTCAAGGAAGCCGACCTGAACATCCTCAACCAGAGTAAAGAGGATGCCACGAAACAGGGGATGGGTACAACTATTGTGATGGCATGGATTCTTGGCAACAAGGCTTATGTCTGCTGGTGTGGTGACAGCCGCTGCTATGTGCTCAACAGGCGTAAAGGTCTCGTTCAGTTGTCGAAAGACCACTCCTATGTTCAGGAACTGGTTGACAAGGGTGAACTATCCGCAGAGTTGATGCACGACCATCCTCTTTCGAATATTATCACCCGTTGCTTAGGCGATGTGGACAATCGTGCTAACCCCGAAACACGTATTTACCAGTTACATAACGGTGATGTCTTCATGCTCTGCAGCGATGGTCTTTGCGGCCTGTGTCACGACGACCAGATACTCGATGTGATGATAAAGTTCCACGACGACCCCGTAGAGTGTAAGAAAGAGCTTATCTCCGCTGCTCTCGCCGCTGGCGGCTATGACAACGTGACAGTAGCCATTGCCAGCATCCAAACCGACGAAGACGACGACGTGTATGACGAGGAAGAGGAAACAGCAGCCACTGGCGAGGAAAACCTTTCCACCACCATTCGCTGTGAGACCATCGGTCGCCGTTCCCACAAACTGAGAAACCTGGTGTTGCTATTCGTGATTTTAGTCATTGCGGTTGTGACATACGCTTATTTCACCAAGGACAGCAACCCGACGAGTCAGTCGATTATAACTACCATCACGCTTTATTGGGAAAAGCTTAGCAGTTATATTAAGTAGACATCAAATGACATTCAAAGAAGGCAATATCATTGCTGAGCATTACGAACTCAAAAGACAACTTGGTCAGGGTAGTTTTGGAGATGTTTGGTTGGCACACAACCTGCTGGCTGACATTGATGTGGCCATTAAGTTCTATGGAACACTCGACCAGAAAGGCATCGAGGAGTTCCGTAACGAGTTCAAGATAGCCTACAAACTCCATCATCCCAACCTGCTCAATATCAACCATTTCGATGTCTTTGAGAACTGTCCCTATCTTGTGATGCCCTATTGCGAGAACGGCTCTGTCAGCCATCACATAGGTCAGATGCCTGAGTCCGAGATATGGAAATTCGTTCTTGATGTCAGCTGTGGTCTTACCTTCCTCCACACCCAGAAACCGCCCGTTGTCCATCAGGACATCAAACCCGACAACATTCTCATAACCAGCGACGGACGCTATGTCATTTCCGACTTTGGCATCAGTCGCAGTTTCCGAACACAGCTGAGTAGTACCAAAAACAAGGTGAATAGTTCTGGCACCTTGGCCTATATGGGCCCTGAGCGATTCTCGGAACAGCCGATGGTCGTGCTGGCCAGCGACATCTGGGCCTTTGGCATGACGCTCTATGAAGCCATTACAGGCACTGTTCTTTGGGAGGGAATGGGTGGCTGTGTTCAACTCAACGGAGCCCGTATCCCCGTTATCAGTCATACCACCCCAGAACTGGCCCGACTTGTTAGTGCTTGTCTTGCTGCAGAGACATGGAATCGCCCGACGGCACAACAGATTTACGACTATGCTGCTGCATACATACAGCACAAGCCGCTTCCGCAGCTCATTCATGGCCCTCAAGAACTGCCAAAGCCTGTTACCCCATCCCCGGCGCCATCGCCAGCACCAATACCATCGCCCACCCCTCATGTTAAGCTTCGGCAACAGAGTTTGAGGACATCAGACTCCTCAACCAGTTCGTTTACTAAGCGTATTCTTGTTGCTGCTATCGCGCTGATAGGAGTCGTTCTGGTTGGTGGTGGTATCGTATCGTTATACAATTATTTCAGCGAAGAGCGAGATTTTGTGTCCTGCAAGACCCCTCAGGATTTTGAGCAGTTCATTAAGGATCATCCCTCATCTTCCTATGTTAATACGGCTCGCAAACGTATCAGGGCCCTCACACCCGCATCCACGCCTACATCCGCCCCTGTCCAACAAGTCTCTGTTCATGAGCCTGTGAAGGAAAAGGTGCAGATTGTCACCCAGCCTGCCGCTCCTGCAACCCAACGGACGCCAGTCGACGACCGCATCTATATCCAGCCATCTGAGAAAAACAGTAATACGACAACTACCGCCTCGTCAACAAGTCAGCACGACGACGATGCCATATTCTATTCCTGTCAGACAATTGACGATTACCAGTCATACTTGAACACCTTCCCTCAGGGAAGTCACCGTGCCCAAGCACAAACAGCTATTAATAGTCTGCTGAACCGCAACGACAACCTCGTCAACGACAACGAACCCGTCGTCAGAGAGGAGCAGAGCAATACTTCCTTCAGAGTCAACCGCATCGGTCCTCCACGCTCTCAGCGTCCACGTCCAAATGGCCCTCCTCCCAGAGGGTATCGTCACCGAAGACCATAGCAAAAGGCAGCATCGCTTAACCCAGGAAAAGATACTTTCGTTCGAAAACACAAAGAAAAATGAATTTTCCTTTGGTGTTTTGCTCACTTATTCGTATCTTTTTCCAAAGAAAAAATAGGCTGCATCTCAGAAAAATCCAAATTTATTTGGTTTTTCGTTCGATTTGCACTATCTTTTCGCTTCGCGAGAAGATATTTTCGCTCGAAAGAACAAAGAAAAATGAATTTTCCTTTGGTTCTTTGCTCACTTATTCGTATCTTTGCAGGCAACTATCAAACCTATTATTAAGAAAATGAAAAGATCTATCCTACTTTTTCTGTCGGTTATGATGACTGTCATCATGACGGCAGGCGACGTGACGCCCCAGCAGGCGCTGCAACAGGCTCAGAAATTCCTGCAGCAGACACCGTCGGGCATGAAGAGGAGTCAGGCTGAGGTTCCCCAGCTGAAGATGGCGGGACGCGTCAGCGGACTCTATGTGTTTAACGCAGAAGCCAACCAGGGCTATGTCATCGTGTCGAACGACGACCGCACAACGCCCATTCTGGGCTATAGCGAGACGGGCACCCTCGACCTGGATAACATGCCTTGCAACATGCGTGCATGGCTGCAGGGTTATGCCGACGAGATTGCGTGGCTGAATGAGCACAACTATCAGCCCGCAGCGTCACAGGCTCCCCATCGCACTGCCTCAGCAGTCAAGGAACCCATTGCCCCGCTGATGGCAACTAAATGGAATCAGGACTATCCGTATAACGCATTTTGTCCGGAGTATTCGAGTGGAAAGAAATGCGCTACAGGTTGTGTAGCTACCGCTATGGCGCAGTGCATGTATTTTACTGAGATGCGTGTTGGTTCTACCACCACCACTATTACTTCCAAAATTCCTGGGTATACGAATCCTAGATATGGACTGACCATTAACGCTATTCCTGCCGGTACTACCATCAAATGGAGTGACATGATTGCTGACTACAGCAAAGGTTACACTTCCGAAGAGGCCACAGCCGTAGCCTACTTGATGTTATACTGCGGTACTTCGGTTCAAATGGACTATGGCCCTGAATCATCTTCGAATGGTGATAAAGTAGCTAATGCCCTGAAATCTTATTTTGACTATAACACCGGGACGGTAACCTTCATTGACCGTAACGACTACACTTATAGTGACTGGGTGGATATCATGTATTATGAACTGAGTCAGGGACGTCCCGTATGTTATGGCGGTCAGTCATCGGGTGGCGGTCACGAATTTGTATGTGACGGCTACCAGAATGAAGACTATTTCCATATCAACTGGGGCTGGGGTGGCATGAGTGATAACTACTTTAAACTCTCTGCGCTCGACTCTGACCAGCAAGGTATAGGTGGCAGCACTTCCACTGATGGCTTCAATTATGGTCAGGATGCAGTCATCGGTATTCAGAAAGCAGGAGAAACAGGGACATTACCACCTTTGAACATTAATAACCCTTCTTACACCATTAATAGTCTCACACTCGATAAATCCAGCATTCTGGGTGGTGAGTCGGTAGAAGCCTCCTTCGAAATAACTGTTAAACCTGGTTACGACTTTGATCGCGATTTGCATTTATATGATTTGAATGGCAAAGGTTTTGTGGCCGGAAAGACTTTCTATGCAAAAGCAGGTACCACAAAGGTCTGTACATTTACATTTACTCCTGAAAACGAGACACATGTTTATAACCTTACCATTTTTTATCCTTCGGGAGGTTATTATTATTATTGTCCAGGCAGTTTCGCTAATCAAACGCTTTCGGTGACGGCAACAAGTGCTAATCCCACTACAGACAATATTACGCTGACAAGTTCACTTACTGTTGAGAATTCTGAAAATGCGGGAGGGGTGAACTACAATCTATACGGAAAAGAGGTTAATGGCGTGTTGAGAGTAAACAACCCAAATGCAAGCTATGATTATTCAGGAGTATTCCAATTCGACGTCTACATCTATGGAAACTATTCATCTCCTGTTTGGCGTTATGTCGATAATGTACTCATCCCTGCAAATGGCTACATCGACATTCCTGTGGCATTTAGTGGCATTCTGGGGAAAAAATACGAATTTACTTTCATCTATGATAAGAATGGCGGTTCGAGTGGTTGGATAGAGGCAGGTTACTACACCATCCAACCAGGCATTACGGCCTATAAATCCGACGGCACCTACACTGTTGTTAAGTCAACTACCAACTACGAAGTTCCAGCCGATGCTGTCGCAGTGGATATGTCGGGAGCCAGTGTGACTAATGTCACCAAGAACAGCAATCCCAATACACTTTATATCCTGAAAAAGAGCGACAGTGTGCCCGGAAGTCTGAACAACGTTGTCACATTAAACAACGATGGCAGCTATTCTAGTAAGGATATTACGCTTACAGATGGTTACGACTTCTATTCTCCCGTTGATTTCACGGCTACGGATATTGAGTTCACCTATAGCAACGACCGCTGGGCCGATGGCACCAATGGTTGGAATACCATCATGCTACCCTTCGATGTAACTTCAGTCACGGCTAATGGAACAGATATCGACTGGTTCCACAGCGGCAGTGATACAGGCAAGCAGTTCTGGTTGAAGAAATTTACAGGCGACGATACAAGTGCCCCCAAGGTCTATTTCGATTACACAGATGAGATGAAGGCCAACACTCCGTATATCATCGCTCTGCCCGGCAACCACTGGGGTACAGAATACGACCTAAGCGGCAAGACCATCAAGTTCATTGGTGCAAATGCAGAGGTAAAGAAGAGTACATCTGGTGTAGTCACTGGCGGCAACTACCGCTTCGTGGGTGACACCAAGGCTGTAAACACAGAAAAAATCTACTGTATCAATGCAGCTGGTAACATGTTTGAACTGAAAGCCACTGGTGGCAGTCCTGCTTTCCGTCCGTTCTTCAAGGCCGACATGTTTGACCGCACAGTGACCAGTCTCGGCATCGGTAATGGTGGCGAAACGACGGGAATTACAACGTTGAACATTGAACGTGAAACGTTGAACGACGATAGTTGGTATGACCTGCAAGGCCGTCGCGTCGAGAATCCCACCAAGGGTGTGTATATCAAGAATGGCCGCAAGGTCGTGATTAAGTGAGAGAAGAACTGAGCTTGCTCGAGTTCTTCCGAACGGGAACGAGCTCGAGTGAAGCTCAAGGTCGTGATTAAGTAATCATTAATTTCAGAGTACAATGAAAAAGTTATATATTAAACCCGAAATGAGCGTCTATCCATTGCCTACCATGCAATTGTTGGCAGGCAGTGCTCCTGGTGCCGGTGACCAAACCGATCCAGGTATGGCTCCCATGTACGACGACGAAGTCGAACTAATTCCCGGTCTCGAGATATTTCAAATGTAATGAATACATCATTAATAAAGCCCGCACATCGATGCGGGCTTTATTTTGTATACTGGTGTTGTTTTACTTGTTCTTTTCCTTGATGTGTTCCTCGTATTCGGCGAGTTCGCGTTCACCGATGTGAGCCAAGCCGTAATGCTCGTCGTGCTGTGAGAAGTCGAGACCGACCTTTTCGCTGTATTCTGACACGCGCATGGGGATGAATTTGTCGATGAGCTTATATCCCAGCCAGCTCATGGCGAAGGTGTAGACGAACACGATGACGATGGCCAGCAGATGGTAGAGGAAGATGATGAAACCTTCCCATGTGCCTGCTATGAGACCCTCCTGGATGAAGATACCCGTCAGCACGGTACCAAAGATACCACCAGTGCCGTGGGTGGGGAACACGTCGAGGGCGTCGTCAATACGCGAGTGGGAACGCCAATAGACGGCGATGTTACAGATGAGCGTGATGACGAACGCGATGAAGATGCTCTGACCGACAGTGACATAGCCTGCCGATGGGGTGATGGCCACGAGACCAACCACACAACCCACAGCAGCACCCATGGCCGAAGGTTTTCTGCCACGCAGGCAGTCAAAGAATATCCATGTCATCATGGCTGTTGCCGAGGCGGTGTTCGTATTCAGGAACGCCTTGATAGCCACGCCGTCAGCATGCAGCGACGAACCCGCATTGAAACCGAACCAGCCTAGCCACAACATTGCAGCACCCAGAAGTACAAAGGGGATATTAGCTGGTTCGCTTTTGCGTGTCTCAGCCTTGCGTCGTCCGAGGAAGATTGCACCGGCCAGAGCCGCGATACCTGATGAGGCATGGACGACGATACCGCCGGCGAAGTCGATGACGCCCCATTTCATGAACAAGCCCTCGGGGTGCCATGTCATGTGTGCGAGCGGACAATATATAATAAAGAAGAAGAACATCATGAAGAACATATACGCCGAGAATCGTACGCGCTCAGCAAACGAACCGGTGATGAGCGACGGGGTGATGATGGCGAACTTCATCTGGAACAGGGCGAAGAGTGCCAGGGGAATCGTTGCACCACCCAGCACATTGCCTGCAGGTGTGGTATAGACCGCACCGCCCACGCCGTGGAACATCGGGAACGTCAGCGGGTTGCCAATCACGCCACCGATGTCGTCGCCAAAGCACAGTGAGAAACCGATGAGCACCCAGAGAACGGATATCAGTCCCATGGCGATAAACGACTGTAACATGGTGCTGATGACGTTCTTCGCACCCACCATACCGCCATAGAAGAACGACAGTCCGGGCGTCATCATCAACACGAAAATAGTGGCCGTGATGAGCCAAGCCACATCGGCTGCTGAAATCACTGACCAGTCACACTCAAACGACGGTTCTCCCACCGCCAACCCTGCAATGGCAATGATCGTCATCGCCGTCATCAGGGTTATCCATCTTTTCTTTACTTTCATTGTCTTTTTACCTTTAATTGTTAATTTTTGGCTGCAAAGGTATTGCAAAAGGTTAGGAAACTTGTCGATTTTCTGACCTTTTGGTTGTTAAAACTAAAACGAATATACAATTTGTAAAGCACAAGACGTTTATTTCTGTCATTTTGCTTAACTTTTGTTCGAAAATGGCATCATGTTGTTACAAAGCGTCAGCGGTGTTACTTTGTCATCTGCAGTTTGCATTTTGGCGGTCCGTTGGAGTCGCAGCACTGGAAAAGTTTTAAAAACCGTGAAAAGTTCAGAATCTGTGGCTTTTGCGTTTGGACGTTTGGAAAGAAATTGCTAACTTTGCAGTCGAAAATTTCTAATTCATCTAACATATTATTAAGAATTATGGTTAATTACAAGGATTTAGGTCTCGTGAATACTCGCGAGATGTTTAAGAGAGCAGTTGCTGGCGGCTATGCTATTCCCGCTTTCAACTTCAACACAATGGAGCAGATGCAGGCTATCGTGATGGCTGCTGTTGAGACCAAGTCTCCCGTTATCATGCAGGTGTCAAAGGGTGCCCGTAACTATGCTAACGCTACTATCCTGCGTTACATGGCTGAGGGTGCTGTGGCTTATGCTAAGGAACTGGGTTGTGAGCATCCTGAGATCGTGCTGCACCTCGACCACGGTGACAGCTTCGAGCTCTGCAAGGACTGTATCGACATGGGCTTCTCTTCAGTGATGATCGACGGTTCTTCTCTGCCTTACGAGGAGAATATCGCTCTGGCTAAGAAGGTTGTTGACTATGCTCATCAGTTCGACGTAACCGTTGAGGCTGAGCTGGGTGTGCTCGCTGGTGTTGAGGACGAGGTCGTTGCTGCTGAGTCTCATTACACAAAGCCTGAGGAGGTTATCGACTTCTCTACCCGCACAGGTTGCGACTCACTGGCTATTTCTATTGGTACCTCTCACGGTGCTCACAAGTTCACTCCTGAGCAGTGCACACTCGTGAACGGCGTACTCGTTCCACCTCCCTTGGCATTCGACGTGCTCGCTGAGATCGAGAAGAAGCTTCCCGGATTCCCCATCGTGCTCCACGGAAGTTCTTCAGTTCCTATGGATGAGGTTAACACCATCAACCAGTTCGGTGGTAAGCTCGAGGCCGCTATCGGTATCCCCGAGGAGCAGCTTCGCAAGGCTTCTAAGAGTGCTGTTTGCAAGATCAACATCGACTCAGACTCTCGTCTGGCTATGACTGCTGCTATCCGCAAGCACCTCGCTGAGCATCCTGGAGACTTCGATCCTCGTCAGTATCTGAAGCCCGCTCGTGAGAACATGAAGAAGATGTACATCCACCAGTGCTAATAACTCGCTGAACAGGGGAAACCCAAAGCAATAACCCGGTCGCGGATGGTGTCAAGCTGTTCGCGACTGGCTTTTTCTAATCCTTTGGTGGGTGTCTCGCGGTCGATGGTATAGACCATGACCTGCTGGGGACGGATCTCACGGATGGCGTCGAGCCAGGGGGCGACGAATTCCTCACCGGTATTATCAACGTTGAACGTTGAACGTTGAACGTTGAACATTGAACTTATAGTGCCACGCATAAACATCGTCTGGATGATGATGTGGCCGTTGAAGGCCTTCATGCGTTCGATGATCTGTCGGACGTCGTAGGCGGTATTTGGACGGTCCACCTTATTAATATATATAGGGTCGACGGTGTCCAGTTTGAGGATGTTGTTGTCGACACGCATCAGGGCGTCGTGTACCGACTGACGATGGATCATGGTAGAGTTGGAGAGTACGCTGACCTTCGCCTTGGGACAATATTTGTCGCGCAGACGAATGGTATCATCGATGATATCAGCAAACTGCGGATGACACGTGGGCTCACCATTCCCCGCAAAGGTCAGCACGTCAGGCAACTGGCCGCTGGCCGTCATTTCCTGCAGTTTCTCTTCAAGTTTCTGGGAAACCTGCTCGGGAGTCGGCAGGGGTAGGGTAGGACGGTGGTCACGATTGAAACCACACTCGCAGTAGATGCAGTCGAAGCTGCATACCTTGCCGTCGGCGGGCAGGAGATTGATGCCCAGCGAAATGCCTAAGCGACGGCTATGAACAGGCCCGAAAATGGGCGAAGGATAAATAACTGTACTCATATTGCAGGCAAAGTTACACTTTTTATGTGAAAAAACAAAAATTTTTCAAATTTCACTTTTCTTTTTTCACTTTATTTATTACCTTTGCACGAAATTAGGTGTATTACGTCTAAATGAGACTATGAGTAAGAAGCGAAAAAAGACCCGCAACCATCGTGGTATGCAGGTTGTTACCTTATGTATAAGTACTACGATGGTGCTTATCCTGTTGGGTATGGTGGTGTTCTTCGTATTGTCGGCACGTAACCTGTCGGCACATATGAAGGAGCACTTGACGGTGACGGTAATGCTGAAGGATTCGGTGACGGTGAACGACGCCAAACTGTTCTGTCGTGACCTGTATCATCGTCCCTATTCACATAACATTGATTATATCAGTAAAGAACAGGCTCAGCGTGAGCAGGTGAAGGAGTTGGGCAGTGACCCCACGGAGTTTCTGGGTTTCAACCCGTTCCCGGCAACGCTGGAGATTCAGTTGGCAGCCGACTATGCCAACCGTGACTCGCTGAAATGGATAGCAAAGGAACTGAGAAAGGACTCCCGCGTCAGTGACTTGGCGTATATGGAAGACCTGATGGACCGTGTGAACGTCAATCTGAGCCGTGTCAGTGTGATATTGTTGATATTGGCCGTGCTGTTGACGTTTGTGTCGTTCTCGCTGATTAGCAATACGGTGCGTCTGAGCGTCTATGCCCGTCGATTCCTTATCCACACCATGAAGCTGGTTGGTGCCTCGTGGGGATTCATCCGCAGGCCATTCCTGAAGCAGTCCATTTGGATTGGTGTCATTGCCGCCATATTGGCTATCTGTGTGCTGGGACTTGGCATCTACGGTCTCTACCTGAAACAGCCTGGTTTCGAGGAAATCGTGACGTGGGAGGTGCTGGTGATTACTGGTGTCGCCGTGTTGCTGTTCGGCATTGTGATTACAGCGCTATGTGCTTGGCTGGCAGTGAACAAGTTCCTGAGAATGACGGCAGGAGAACTGTATAAGATATAGTTGAGAGTTGATAGATTATAGTTAAGAGTTTAGAGATATATTATGAATAAGAGAGATTTTGCTTTTGACCGCATGAATTATATTCTGCTGGCCATTGGTATGGCAGTGGTTGTTATCGGTTTTCTGCTGATGAGCGGTTCCGGTAGCAATGAGACAACTTACGATCCAGACATTTTCAGTGCCCGTCGCATCAAGGTGGCTCCGATAGTTTGTCTGCTGGGTTTTGTGTCGATGATTTATGCTGTCGTGCGTCGTCCGAAGACCGATGCCACAGAAGAGAAGGAGGTAACAGAATGACTTGGTTGGAGACCGTTATCATTGCCATTGTCGAGGGACTGACAGAGTTCCTGCCTGTATCGTCGACAGGACACATGATTATCACGCAAAACCTGTTGGGTATCGAACAGGGTGACCCGTTTGTCCATGCCTTCACATTCATCATCCAATTTGGTGCCATCCTGTCGGTGGTATGTCTCTATTGGAAGCGTTTCTTCCAGTTTGACAACAGCCCGGCCCCTGCAGGTAGCAGCATGTGGCAGAAACTGAAGCATAAGTACTATTTCTACTGGCTGCTCATCGTGGGTGTGTTGCCTGCGGTGGTTATCGGACTGTTGGCCAAGAAGTCGGGACTGCTCGACTGGTTGCTCGACTCCGTGCTGGTGGTAGCCATCATGCTGGTCGTCGGTGGCGTATTCATGCTGTTCTGCGACAAACTGTTCAATAAGGGCAGCGACGCCAACAAGGTAAACGAGGGTAGGGCCTTTCGAATCGGCTTGTACCAGTGCATCTCGGTCATTCCCGGTGTGTCGCGTTCGATGGCTACGATTGTGGGCGGTATGACCCAGGGACTGACACGTCAGCGTGCTGCTGAATTCTCGTTCTTCCTGGCTGTTCCCACGATGGCCGGTGCTACGCTGCTCGACCTGCTTGACTTGCTGAAGGAAGATACGGCGTGGGCCACATCGCATAATATCACGATGCTCATTTTGGGCTGTGTGGTGGCGTTCATCGTTGCCTTGCTGGCCATGAAGTGGTTTGTGGCCTTCCTGACAAAATACGGCTTCAAGGCATTTGGCTATTATCGCATTATCGTGGGTGGCATCATCCTTGCCCTGTTGCTCACTGGTCACTCTTTAGCAATGGTAGATTAAATGAACTTCATAGAGGGAGAATACATATACATCAACAAGCCCTACAGGATGACGTCCTTCGGCGCGCTGGCCTTTGTGAGGACCCGTGTGTCGAGACGTGTGGGTGTCCGACGGGTGAAGATAGGACATGCGGGGACCCTCGACCCGCTGGCCACAGGGGTGCTGATACTGTGTACAGGCAAGAAGACGAAGGAGATAGAACGTCTGCAACTGAACAACAAAGAGTATACGGCCACCCTGCAGTTGGGTGCTACGACCCCCAGCTACGATATGGAACATGAGGTGGACGCAACCTATCCGACGGCGCATATTACTGAAGAATTGGTGCGTCGTGTGCTCATCGGTTTTGTCGGTGAGATACAACAGGTGCCCCCTCAGTATTCTGCCTGTAAGATTGGCGGCGACCGTGCTTACGACCTGATGCGCAAAGGCAAGGAAGTGGAGCTGAAGGCGAAAACGGTGCATATCGATTCCATCGATGTGATAGACTTCGACCCCACAACCATGCAACTGAGCATTCGTGTCAGTTGCGGCAAAGGCACCTACATCCGTTCGCTGGCCCGTGACATCGGCCGTGCGCTGGAGAGTGGTGCCTACCTGACGGCCTTGTGCCGTACCCGTCTGGGCGGTGTGCGCATTGAGGACTGTATCACCATCGACGATTTCCCCCAGTGGTTAGAACAACAGGAAATCGAAAAAGCAGAATGTCGAAATGACGAGAAATCGAAATAATGAAATTATAACAATATATGAAACTGTCACAATTCAGATTTAAGCTGCCCGATGAACTGTTGGCGCAGGAACCTCCTCACAAGGTGTTTGAGAATTCCGACGGCACTACCGAAAAGGTCTATCGCCGCGACGAGTGCCGTATGATGGTCGTTCACCGTAAGAGTCAGACCATTGACATGTTCGAGAAAGACGAAGAAGGTAACGACACACAGGAATTTATCAAATTCCGCAGCATCATCGACTATTTCGACGAGGGCGACGTCATCATCTTCAACGATACGAAGGTTTTTCCTGCCCGTCTGTATGGTACGAAGGAGAAGACTGATGCCAAGATTGAGGTCTTCCTGCTGCGTGAGTTGAATCCCGACTTGCGCCTGTGGGACGTATTGGTGGAGCCTGCCCGTAAGATTCGTATCGGCAACAAGCTGTTCTTCGAGGAAGACGGTCCGATGGTGGCAGAAGTCATCGACAATACGACCAGTCGCGGACGTACCCTGCGTTTCCTCTACGACTGTCCGCACGACGAGTTCAAGCAGGAACTCTTTGCGCTGGGTTCGGCACCCGTTCCCCGTTATATTGTCGACCGTCGTGAGGTGACCGCCGATGATATGGATAACTTCCAGACCATCTATGCCAAGCACGAGGGAGCTGTCACGGCGCCTGCGTCAGGCTTGCATTTCAGTCGTGAACTGATGAAGCGTCTGGAGATTCGCGGTGTCAACTTCTCGTTCATTACTGTCCACTGCGGACTGGGCTGTTTCGACAGCATCGAGGTAGAGGACCTGACGAAGCATAAGATGGGTTCCGAGCAGATGATTATCACGCCCGAGGCCTGCGTGCCTGTCAACGAGTCGAAGGCTGCCGGACATCATATCTGTGCCGTTGGTGTGACGACGCTGCGTGCCACTGAGACCGCTGTGGGTACCGACGGCATGCTGAAGGAGTTTAACGGCTGGACCAACAGGTTCATCTTCCCGCCGTATGACTTTGGACTGGCCGACCGCATGGTGGTCAATTTCTATCACTCGGAGTCGACCATGCTGATGGCGACAGCAGCCTTCGGAGGTTACGACCTCATTATGGAAGCCTATCAGAAAGCTGTGGACAACGGCTACCAGTTTGGCTGCTATGGCGACTGTATGCTGATACTGGATGACTAAGCACCAAGTGTATTTGGGGTTGGGCTCGAATCTGGGTGACTGCAGCAGGAACCTGAAACGAGCCATCCGTCTGATAGGAGAACGCGTGGGGACAGTCGTTTGCCAGTCGTCGTTCATCGAGACGGAACCCTGGGGATTTGAGTCGGAGAACAAGTTTCTGAATGCCGTCGTGCTTTGTGAGACTGAGCGGACACCACGCGAGGTGCTCCTGCTCACTCAACAGATTGAGCGCGACATGGGACGTAAGAAAAAGCTAACAGCTAATAGCCAAAAGCTAACAGCCAATTATAAAGATCGTCCTATCGATATCGACATTCTGCTGTATGACGATTTGACCGTCGATGAGCCCGACTTGAAGATTCCCCATCCGTTGATGCACGAGCGCGACTTCGTGATGATTCCGTTGGAAGAGGTCAGAGATATGATGGCTGATGGCTGATGGATTCGCAACGCCACACTCTGCTTTGCAGAGAAGATGTAATATTAATATAAACAAAAACAAAACTACGTATGAAAAAACTAATCTCTCTGTTGCTGCTAGGCGTTACGTTGAGCGCCTCGGCACAAAAGCACAACTGCGAGCACGGCAAGGCCTGTGCCAACTGCGAAAATCCGTACAAGCACTACACTCAGCAACTGCCTTTCCAGATGCCTGAGGTCAGTGCACCAACGTTTCCCGACCGTCAGGTGAACCTGAAGGACTTCGGTGCCGTCGGTGATGGTATTACGCTCAATACCGACGCTTTTGCAAAGGCTATCGACCAGCTGAGCCGTCAGGGTGGTGGCCGTCTGCTGATTCCTGCCGGTGTGTGGTTTACAGGCCCCATCGAGCTGAAGTCGAACATCAATCTCCATTTGGAGGTTGGTGCCGTCATTTTGTTCTCTGGTGACGAGAAGCTCTACAAAATCATCAAGACCTCGTTTGAGGGCTTGGACACCCGTCGCTGTCAGTCGCCGCTGACGGCCAATGGCTGTGAGAATATCGCCATTACGGGACGTGGCGTCATCGACGGTAACGGTCAGTATTGGCGTCCCGTCAAGAAGGCGAAGGTCACTGCCGCTCAGTGGAAGGAGGTCTGCGGCCGCCCAGGTGGCGTGAAGGTTCGCGACGACTACTGGGTGCCCTCTCAGGGCTATGCCGATGCCGAGAAGAATGCCGACATGAACGTTGTCAAGGCCAACACCGAGGCCGAATGGAATAATTACAAGCGTTTCCTGCGTCCTGTGATGATCTCCTTGGTCAACTGTAAGAACGTGTTGCTGCAGGGCGTCATCTTCCAGAATTCTCCCGCGTGGAACATCCATCCGCTGATGTGCGAGAATGTCATCATCGACAATGTCCTCGCCCGCAATCCCTCCTACGCCCAGAATGGTGACGCGCTCGATCTGGAGTCGTGCAAGAATGCCCTCATCGTCAATTCGAAGTTCGATGCTGGCGACGACGGCATCTGCATCAAGAGTGGTAAGGACAAGGACGGCCGCCTGCGTGGCAAGCCCTGCGAGAATGTCGTCGTCGACGGCTGTACCGTCTTCGCCGGTCACGGAGGCTTCGTCGTCGGTTCTGAGATGAGCGGTGGCGTCAGAAACATCCTCGTCAAGAGCTGTCAGTTCTTGGGCACCGACGTTGGCCTGCGTTTCAAGTCCACACGCGGTCGTGGCGGTATCGTCGAAAACATCTTTATCCGCGACATCTCTATGACCGATATCAAGACCGACGCTATCACCTTCAACATGTATTATGGCGGCAAGTCCGTTGCCGAGATGCTGGCCGACGGTGACAATCCCGACAACACCACCAAGATGCCCGTTACCGAAGAGACGCCCATCTTCCGCAATATCGACATTCAGGATATTGTGTGCAATGGTGCCGGACGTGCTATGGAGTTCAACGGCCTGCCCGAGATGCCCATCAGGAATATCAACCTGAAGAACATCGTCATCAAGGCCAAGAAGGATGCCGAGTTTACCAACTACGAGAACGTCACGAAAGAGAACGTCAACATCACTATCGAGTAATTTCTTCATTTCTTTCATTTCTTTGGGCAAACGCCTGGAAATGGCCGAGTGACCAAAATGACCGATTCTTCGGAAGGCCCTTGTTTAGGGCTGCTTCCGGAGACGCCATACTTAAACAAAATGAGAAAAACTACTCTTTTACTGATGCTGTTTGTATGCGGACTGATCTCTGCCTCTGCACAGACTGCTGCCAAGATGGAAGCAGAAAGTGCTGCCTACGAGAATTGCAAACTCATCAAAGATGGGAAGTATTCAGGCGGTAAGGCCCTCGAACTCACAGAGGCCAATGCCAAAATCACCTTTACCTACACGGCTGCCGAAAGAGGCAAGTACACCATCACCGTTGGCTACGACGGACTGTATGGCAACAAGGTGGTTAATCTGTCTGTCAATGGCAACGCTGCCACCTTCAACACGACAGAGAAAGGTCCAGGCGAGGCCGTTGTCGGCCCCTACCTTATGAATCAGGGCGACAATACGATTGTGCTTACACCCAGCTGGACCTGGTTCCGCATCGACTACATCACCATAGCCAACAGCGAGAGTGCCGTGCAGTTCGACATCGCCCCGACACCTGCGGATGCCAATGCCTCCGACGCTGCCAAGACCGTCTATGCCTTCCTCTACGACAACTTCGGCAAGAAGACCATCTCTGGCATCATGACCGGCGACATGGGGACGGCCAACGGCGACGTCACCCAACATGCCGATGTGCAGGCCGTCTGGCTGGCTTCCGGCAAATATCCGGCACTCGTAGGCTTCGACTTCATGAATGCTACAGGCGTCAACGAGACGGATGCCTGGTCCAAAGACTACACCGACAAGAGCATCGCCCTCGCCAAAGACCTCTACAATCGCGGCGGACTGCCTGCCTTCACCTGGCACTGGCGCGACCCCAGCCGCAAGACGGGGGAGTTCTACGTCACCGTCGGCGGTAAGCCTGCATGCACCATGAAGATCTCCGACGCCATGAACGCTGACGGCTCTTGGAACACCTCGTCAAAACTCTATCAGAACATCGTCAAGGACATCCATACCGTCGCCGACTACTTCCTTGAATTGCAGGGCGCTGGCATGGCCTGCATCTTCCGTCCGCTCCATGAGGCCAGCGGCGGCTGGTTCTGGTGGGGAACAGACGGCGGTGCCAACTACGCCAAGCTCTATCAGCTGATTGTCGACGAGATGACCAGTGTGAAGGGTGTCCACAACGTC
>CACYKE010000028.1 GCA_902774925.1 uncultured Prevotellaceae bacterium
ATCATTAGAATGATTAACAAACGCCACAGAATCTGCCGTCGGTTTAAGCAATGCCTCCTTCATTTCCTCGGGAATGTTTTCCTTTTGAATGCGTTCCCGATATTCCGATGGCACAAAACGATCTTCTACAACAGGTCGATATTCCAGAATGTTCAAATCGGCCTTTTGAAGCATTGTGTTATAGAACTTACGTTTTTTAGGAGTGTTGTATGCATCCCTTAGGATTTCAACAATACCTTTTTCCCCATCACCATCCACATCATGATAGTTGTCCATAATCCAGTTGTAGAGCATATTGAATGGTGCAATATCCTCTTTCAATGCTGCCTTACTGCAAACAGACAAGACGCTATGGTTATTCAATGTGTTCTCGCGAATACTTTCTTGGGTTTTGACCTGTAGTTTCAGGCTTGTGCCAAACTTGACATCGGCCTGTATGTTTTCGCCAACAAATGAACGCTCATAGAACAATGACTTGGACTTGTTAGGATAATAGTATAAGACTTCATTCAAAATGTATTTCTCATTGAATGACACATCATAATCATATCTGATGCCATTAGCATAGAATGATACATGCATCTCAATGGGGTCGTTCTTTGTAAGAATGAATGGTATGCTGCCATTGCAAAAATCTCTTATCATAGACGTATGTTTTGTTGTATTTTCGTAATTTTGCTACAAAATTACATATTATTTTCTATATTTCCAAATAAATTTGTTCAAATTCTGTAATTAATATACGGATTTTGAGTGCGTTTTAATTTATTTTAACCACAAGAAAGTCATTTCCACTTCAAATTGGTCTTAATTTAATCAAAGTTTTATTGAATCCAGTGATGCCAATTATACATACTTTTTGAATTCGCGAACCGTCAATGAAGGTTAAATACGTTAAATATGCTCTACATTTTACACATTCTACAGACACCAATCTACTTTTCTACCGTTTAATACGTAAGTTATTGATTATCAATATTTATTACATTCCAAAAATGCAGCAACTTAAAAAATGTATATTGTTATGCAGAAAAACTGCCCTTAACAGGGAGTAATTCATTTAATAAATCACTCATTTCGTCTGCCACGCTTCATGTGCCTGGAAAATCCTTGGCATTGTACAAAGCTACTTTGCCTTGGTGCGAGTTCGGGAAGATTATATCTATAGATAATATATATACCCTAACATATATCGTGGATGGTGATGTATATAAAACGTATGAAGTTGAATATAATTCACCAATTACACCAGAAGCAGAACCCACAAAGGAAGGATACACCTTCTCCGGTTGGAGTTGGATTCCTACCAAAATGCCGGCAGAAGATGTGACAATTACAGGTACATTCACGGTCAATAAATACAAACTGACTTACAAGGTAGATGGTGAAGAGTACAAATCCTACGAGGTAGATTATGGTTCATCCATTACTCCAGAACCAGAACCGACGAAGGAGGGCTATACATTCTCAGGTTGGAGTTGGATTCCTACCAAAATGCCGGCAGAAGATGTGACAATTTCAGGAATATTTACGCTTGATACTGGCATTGAACAGATAATAAGCGACGAGAATGGCAAGGCCATGATATTTACCATTGATGGTAAGCGTGTGGATAACCTGAAGAAGGGTGTGAACATTGTTCATATGAAAGACGGAGTTACTAGAAAAGTGGTGTTAAAATAACTCTGATTAATATAACCTTTAATAGACCATGGGGCGGTTCCTGATCCATTCTAATAATTAACCCCTGCGGACGGAAGTGACAATGCTTCAGTCCGCAGCTTTTGTTTCGAAGCCCCAATAATATTGCGATAGAGACTGACAAGGAATCACAGGGACAGTGGTGAGTGTTTCATTGAAAGATATTGTTTACTATTTCAAAAGATTTCTCCCACTGTTCCCCTCCAATACCTGCATCTGCTGGATTGCAATCTGGTTGAGCGCCAAGGAATTCCATCGTGTTTCGATTGCGAAGCCAATCGGTCACAAAGAAATCGCCATCTTTGGCTTTCAGCATATCTGTAATGCAGATGTAATCCTCACCGTTTACATTCGTGACTGTTATCTCCGTGTTCTTGACTGTTATCTTTGCCATATTGCTTTTAGTTATTCTCGCCCAACATGGGGCATATTGTGTACAAAGATACGAAGAATAATTGAAAGTAAAACATTTTTGAACGAAAATCTTCACAAAACTGCACAAAACCGGCTAATTGTGTCATTCGACTGGCACAAATTTTTGAGCAGCGAATGTAATGAATGCTTGCATTTTTGTTACCTTACTGGCTGAACGGCGCTCTGCTCCCTGCTGTCCGGCCGACAGCAGGGAAGTGTCAAGCCGACAGCAGGGAGGAGAGTAACGATTAGCAGGGAAGGTGTTAGCGGCAATACTTTCGGAGTAATCAAAAATACTCCAAGAGTATTCAAAATTTCTTTCGGAATATTGAATTTTAGTGCCGGTAAACTTGGAGTTTAGCGGTTCCAAGCTTAAGGTTTACCTGACGTTTTCTGATTTTGGTTAACTATCGCGTGACAACCCCTCACCCCTCACTCAAATCTCTGAGAATGCCTTTGTAGAAAGGGACTGAGAGCCAGTGAGGGGTGGACTTGACCCTTCACTGACCCCTCACTGACCCCTCACTCATATCTTTTGCTAGGAGCACAAGCCAATCAAAGAGCAGTCATTGGGAGCTGACAAGAAACGGAAAGGAAGCTAACGGACAGGCTGCTTCTTGCTCACAGAAAAGCTGCTTCTTGCTCACAGGAAATCGGCTTCTTGTTTGTCGTTATTCCGTAGAGAGCAAACTCTGGTTCCGCAAGGAGCGGACTGGCAGTCCGTCGGGCTCGGACTGAGAGTTTGCATTAATGAGATTGCTGAACAAATATAGAGCCCAACCCGTAAGAGCAGATGAACCTATGGTAATAAGTGAGGGGTGAGGTAAGGGTGAGTGAAGGGTCAACCCTACCCCTCACTGCCCCTCAGCCCTTTTATACAAAGGCTTTCCCAAAGATTTGAGTGAGGGGTGAGGGGTCAACGTCAATTCCGTTAATCTAAAGACCGAGGTGCTAAAACAAGCCTCTTGCATGCAAAGAAAAAGCGGACAAACCAAATTGTCCGCTTTTGTATGTTACAATGATTACTTGCTTAGTTGAACTTCAGAATCTGACCGGCCTTCAGCTTGGCATTCTTCTTCAGGTGGTTCAGCTTCATGATGGTGTCCACCGTCGTGCCACGTTTCTTGGCAATCGAGAAGAGGGTCTCACCCTTCTTGACCTTGTGGAAACGAGACTCCTGAGCATAGCTGGCGGCAGGGGCTGCTGTGGCCAATTCTACATCTTCGCCAGAACCAACGTTGGCACCACGCAGACGAGTGGCAATCTGCGACTCGCGCTGATAGGAGGACTTGTGGAAGGTGAAGTAGTCATCGACAACGTCCTGATTGCGGAAGTCGAACATCAGGGCTGGATTCAGAGCCATGCCACAGAGACGTGTCTCGAAATGCAGGTGTGAACCCGTGCTACGACCTGTGTTGCCACCCAGTCCGATAGGATCACCGGCGCGAACGTCCTGATCCTCAGAAACCAGTTGCTTTGACAAGTGGGCGTAGTAGGTCTCCAATCCGTTGTCGTGACGGATGACGACGTACTTACCATAGCCACGACCCTCGTAGCGTACTACACGTACACGTCCATCGAAGGCTGCACGGATGGTGTCGCCAATATATACCTTAATGTCCAGACCCTTATGCTGGCGTCCCCAACGTGAACCGAAGTTCGAGGTGAGCACACGGCTGTCAGTGGGCATGCAGAAATTCTTCAGGGAAATGCGGAACGTATCGGGCAGTTCTGTTGCATGGCTGTGAGCATGCATGTTGTCCCAATCGTCGTATAAGTCGGCGGCAGGAGCTTCATAGTAGCTCTCTGTCTCTATCAGTCGATGCAGTGCGACGCTGTCCACTGCCTTCATTTTCGTGTCAATAGGAGCCTGGCGTGCCAATAGATCTTGTCCCATTGTTGGGAGTGAACTCATTGTTGCTAAAGCCAGAAATGCAAGTGTTTTTAATATCTTCATTATCCTAAATTAATACAGTTGAGGTAAAAATTCGGTGCAAAGGTAATAAAAAATGTTCAAAATCAAGCACTTATTACGAATCGTTTAAGGTTTATTTGTGTGTTTTAACACTTATCGGTTTACGAAATGGCCGCCCAATTGATGTTTGTTTTGCGCAATTCACGGAGTCGGCGCCACAAAATCGCATAGCGTTCTGAGGTGCATGTGGGGTCGTCGTCGATGATGATTTGTGCCTCGTCGCGAGCCATCTGAACGAGCTGTCCGTCGCGTGCGATGTCAGCAATTTTCAGGTCGAAAGCCATGCCGCTTTGCTGGGTCCCTTCGAGGTCGCCAGGGCCACGTAGCTTCAGGTCAGCCTCGGCAATACGGAAGCCGTCATTGGTCTCACACATGATATCGATACGCTTACGCGTATCGGCAGACAGTTCGAAACAGGTGACGAGGATGCAGTACGACTGATCGGCACCACGTCCGACGCGTCCGCGGAGCTGATGAAGTTGGGAGAGTCCGAAGCGCTGGGCTTCGAGGATGACCATCACTGAAGCGTTGGGCACATTGACGCCAACCTCTATGACTGTGGTGGCGACGAGAATCTGTGTTTCGCCACTGACAAAGCGTTGCATCTCGGCTTCCTTTTCGGCAGGTTTCATCTTGCCGTGAACCTTGCTCAAACGAAATTCTGGGAAAACTTGTTTTAACACTTCAAAACCATCTTCGAGGTTTTTGAGGTCTATTTTTTCGCTTTCCTCGATGAGCGGGAAGACGATATACACCTGTCGACCTTGGTGGATTTGCTTGCGGATGCCGTCGTAGAGCGAGGGCAATGAACGGTCGAAGACATGCTGTGTCACGATGGGTTTACGTCCTGGAGGCAGTTCGTCGATAACAGAGACGTCGAGGTCGCCATAGAGCGTCATTGCGAGCGTACGTGGAATGGGTGTTGCCGTCATGACGAGTACGTGGGGCGGGTTTGTGCTTTTGTTCCAAAGCTTGGCACGCTGGGCAACGCCAAAGCGGTGTTGTTCATCGACAACCACAAAGCCTAACCGTGCGAATTGCACAGTATCCTCGATGACAGCATGAGTACCCACCAGAATTTGCACAGTGCCATCCAACAATCCGTCGAGAATTTCCTGACGGCGCTTGCCTTTCACAATGCCTGTCAGCAAGGCCACACGGATGTCCATGCCCTGCAGGAAGTCCATGATGGTCTTGAGGTGTTGCTCGGCCAGAATCTCCGTAGGAGCCATGATGCAGGCCTGATAGCCGTTGTCCAGTGCGATGAGCATCGACATCAGCGCGACGAGGGTCTTTCCGCTACCCACGTCGCCTTGCAGCAAACGATTCATCTGCCGTCCGCTGCCCATATCCTTGCGGATTTCACGGATGACACGTTTCTGTGCCTCTGTCAACGAGAAGGGCAGGTGGTTGTGGAAAAAATCGTTGAAGCAGTTGCCTACTTGCGAGAAGACATACCCTCTGTATTTCCGTCGCTGGTCACTGGCATACCTTAATATGTTCAGCTGCACGTAGAACAACTCCTCGAACTTCAGTCGGACACGAGCCTGTTCCAGTTCCTTGGCATTCTGCGGATAGTGAATCTTCCGTAGGGCTTCGTCGCGAGACATCAGGTGCAACTTCTGGGTGATGAAATCAGGAAGGGTCTCTGGCAGGGGCTCTTTGAGCACGTCGAGAAGCGCTTTCGTCAGACGCTCGACAGAACGGGAGTTGAGTCCCATCTTCTTCATCTTTTCCGTCGTGTTGTAATAGGGCTGCATGCCCATTGTCGACAGTTCCAGCTTGTCTGCAGCGTCGATGTCAGGATGGGTGACGTTGATGCGTCCGTTATAGACGTTGGGACGTCCGAAGACGATATACTCTTTGCCGATAGCGTAGTTCTGCTTGGCATATTTGCCGCCATTAAACCACGTCAGGTCCATCACCTTGCCAGAGCCGTCCGTAAAGTGTGCAACGACGCGTTCCTTGCGGGCACTCATCTTGAAGGTCTCGAAACTCAGAATATGGCCTTTCACCTGTACGAAGGGCATGTCACCATTCAGTTCGCCAATGCTATAGAGCCTGCTGCGGTCGACGTGTTTGTAAGGATAATACTGCAACAAGTCGCCAAAAGTATGGATGTCCAGCTCTTCGCTGAGCATCTTCCGCCTGTTAGGACCAACCCCAGGCAAGTATTGTATGTCTTGTTGCAGTATCGAAGTCATCCTATCAGTACCTCAGCTATTTTCAGGTCGTAGGGTGTGGTAATCTTGATATTCTCGCGATTGCCTTCCACAAGCGTGATGTTGAAACCAAAAGCTTCGACCACACTAGCATCGTCGGTAAATCCGTCGTTATAGGGCTGGCGGTTGGCGGCCTTAAGCAATTGGATGTCAAAAGTTTGCGGGGTCTGCACCAGACGATAGTCATTGCGAGGCACAGTCTCGGAAGTGTTTCCTTGCAGGTGACGAACCGTTTCTACGACAGGAATGACGGGAATAACAGCCTTTGCCGTGCGGGCTGTTTCGTAGCAGTTGCGGATGACGTCGATGCTGGGGAACGGGCGCACACCATCGTGAACGCCGACGATTCCTTCGGCATCGTCAGGAATCTTTGTCAGGCCGTTCTGTACTGAGTGGAATCGTGTCTCGCCACCATCGGCTAAAACATATTCCACCTTGAAGTTGTAATCTTCGCAAAGTTGGTGCCAATAGTCCTGCTGGGCTTTGGGCAATACGAGGATAATTTGCAAGGTGGGGGAGTACTCGCGGAAGCGTTCTAGCGTCCGCATAAGTACCGGCTTCCCGCCTATTGGCAGGAACTGCTTGGGAACATCGCTCCCCATCCTCAGGCCTTTACCGCCTGCTACTATTATTATATAATCCATATTAGCATCAAATATATTGCATCGGACTTAACGGACTAACACGGACTATTTGTTTATAATACGTTTGTAATCTCGGCTTTCACCGAAATTTAATAGATAGCCCACGGACATACCTGTGATTTTAAGATAGTTGATGAGCTGTGCAGTGTTGGATGCCCATCTCGTCAAACTCGATGCATAGAGCTTTCTCGTATACACTCTCCAATAACCCTGTTGTAAGGTGCTTAAAGACGTTGAAATAAGCCTCTAATATCTTTTTTGAAAGTTCATTGTATATCAACATAAAATTGTCCGTGTCAGTCCGTTAAGTCCGCTGCAAAAATTATCATTGCATCAGGTGCTTGAAACGCATGCCTTCGGCAATCTGGTCGGAGGTCTGCTTGTCAACCAGCTGGGCAAGGAGTTCGTAGGCGAAGGGGAAGGCTGCGGCTGGGCCTTCGCCTGTGGTGACATTGCCATCGATGGTAACGAGGTCGCCAGTATATTTCGCATCCTCCAAGGCCTGTTCGAAACCAGGATAGCAGGTGGCCTTCTTGCCTTCAAGAATACCCAGCGGAGCCAGGACGACAGCAGGCGAAGCACAGATGGCTGCTACCTTCTTGCCAGCCATGTGCTGGTCGACAACAACCTTGCAGACAGCCTTGTCGTCAAACAGATTCGAGGCGCCAGGCATGCCTCCAGGCAGGAAGATGAGGTCGGCATCCGAGAAGTCACCTTGCTCGAACATGATGTCTGCCTCGATATTTACTCCATGAGCTGAGCGCACCAAGGGGAAATCGCTGATGCTCACCGTTACTACGTCCAAACCTCCGCGACGCCATACGTCAACAGGAATCAGAGCCTCGACATCCTCGAAGCCGTCTGCTAAGAATACATAAACCTTTTTCATACTATTGTAGTGCTTGTAAATACTGTTTGATGGTTTCCTTGAGACCTAGATAGAGTGCGTCACATATGAGGGCGTGGCCAATGCTGACCTCGTCCGTCCAGGGAATCTGTTGGTGATAGTAGTGCAGGTTCTCGAGCGACAGGTCGTGACCTGCGTTGAGTCCCAATCCTACCTTGCGAGCCTCCTCGGCAGCAGCAATAAACGGAGCAATGGCGGCCTCGCGATTGGCCTGATAACCAGAGGCATAGGGCTCCGTGTAAAGCTCTACGCGGTCGGCACCACACGCCTTGGCTCCTTCCACCATTCTGGGGTCGGCATCCACGAAGATGCTCGTGCGGATGCCTGCCTCCTTGAAGACCTTACAGATGTCCGTCAGGAATGCCTTGTTCTCCAGCGTGTCCCATCCGTGATTGGAGGTAATCTGGTCGTGTCCGTCAGGAACCAGCGTTACCTGATTCGGCTTGACTTCCAGCACCAGTTCTGTGAACGATGGGATAGGATTTCCCTCGATGTTAAACTCCGTTGTGATGAGTGGACGGATGTCGCGAACATCCTGATAGCGGATGTGGCGCTCGTCAGGACGGGGATGAACGGTAATGCCCTGGGCACCAAAGATTTCTGCGTCGCGTGCAACAGCCAGCACGTTAGGATTATTGCCGCCTCTGGCATTGCGCAGCGTGGCAATCTTATTGATATTTACACTTAGTTTCGTCATAGCTAAAATCATTAGTTTGGTGCAAAGATACAAAAAAAATGAATACGATGGCACAAAGACGCAAAAAAATGCGTATCTTTGCACGCAAAAAGTAAGAAATGATGTCTACGCGTAAACTAAGATTCGCCATTTTTGGCAATGTCTACCAGCCCAAGAAGTCTGTTTCGATACAGAAAATCCTCGCTTGTCTGTCACAATACGAGGCAGAGGTTTTTATTGAACGCGAGTTCTATACCTTCATCACCGAGGGGCAGCAGATGTCTCTGAAAGGGGTTAACGTCTTTGACAATAACCAATTTGAGGCTGACTTTGCCATTTCGATGGGAGGCGACGGAACTTTTTTGCGCACTGCCAGCGTGGTAGGACAGAAACAGATTCCCATTCTTGGCATCAATACAGGACGGTTGGGCTTCCTTGCTGACGTTAATGCGCAGGAGATAGAACATACCATCCATGCCTTGCATGATGAGGATTATGCTGTCGATACGCGTGCTGTCATTCAGGTGGAAACAAAAGGTCAGGAGTTGCAAGGCTACAACTGCGCGCTGAACGACGTGGCCATCCTGAAACGCGACAACGCTTCGATGATTTCCATCTATGCAACGATAAACGGCGAGACGCTGACGACCTATCAGGCTGACGGACTCATCATTTCGACACCTACGGGTTCTACCGCTTACTCGCTTTCCGTAGGAGGGCCGATTATTGTGCCAGGAACCCATGTGTTCTCACTGACTGCCGTTGCTCCCCATTCGTTGAACGTTCGCCCCATCGTCGTCTCGGAAGACTCCGTGATAGAACTTTCTGTTGAGAGTCGTACGCATAATTTCCTTGTTGCTTTGGACGGACGAAGCGAAAAGTTGGATGAAACCACGCAACTGACCTTACGTCGTGCTCCTTATCGCGTGCAGGTTATCAAACGTGCAGGCACCAAGTATTTCCACACGTTGCGTGAGAAAATGATGTGGGGAGCTGATCAGCGAGGGTAAGCCAATAGCTAATTGCTAATAGCCAACCGCTATTCTTTGGGCAGTTTCAGGATAAAGCGGCTTCCTCCTTTGTATTCGGTGTCGAGCACCACGTCGCCGCCTAATTGGCGAGCTACGCGACGAGCCAGTGAGAGTCCTAGTCCTACACCTTCTATATATGCATCCGACTTGTAGAAGTGTTCGAAGATTTTCTCTTCGTCGCCCTCTTTGATGCCACATCCCGTATCCGTCACACTGAAACATACCATTCCGTCCAGTTTGTCAGTATAGGTTTTGAGCGTGATGCTGCCCTGCTTAGTGAACTTAAAGGCGTTGTCCAGCAGATGATGCAGGATTTTTTCCACTTCGTGACGGTTCATCAGAATCTCACAGCTGTCCTTCAAATGTGCGTCGAGACGTACGTCCAGTCCCGTATCCTTCGCTTCGTAGGCTTCTATCATTTTTCGAGCCAATTCGTTACAGCCCACCATATCTGTTTTGTCAATATAGTGGATGCTTTCCTTGCCTGAGATGTCGAGTATTTCATCTACGATACGTACGATGCTATGGGTGCTGTGGGTGATACGCTTGGCCATATCCGCGCGTTCGTTGTCGCTCAACAGAGCGTGAGGATCGCTGATGATTTGGGCATAGCCGCTGATGACGTTCAAAGGCGTACGGATTTCGTGACTCATGTTCTGCAGGAAGCTTACCTTCATGCGTTCTGCCTCCTGTGCCTTGTCGCGAGCGATGAGCAGTTCACGGTTCTGACGCTGAAGACTCTTCATGTAGCGCGAGCGGTTCCAGCGATAAATCAGAAATCCGATGACCAGAACTGCGATAAATCCAAGATGGAGTGCCCATTGCAGGAGGGCGTTTTTCTTACATACGGCATTGTTCAACGCTTCGGCATTCTCGAGGTCATTGGCCGAACCTACCATCTCTTCACTCATGATGACATTGTCTACTGAGTCCTTGATGGCCATGTAGCGTTTCTGCGTCTCAAAGGCACGTATCGTATCACCTGCCAGTTCGTAGATTTCAGTTTGGAACTTATAGATATCTGTTGTGTTAGTTAGTTCATACGTCTGTTTGATGGCATCATCGTAGCGTTTGTCTGCTGCAGCCTCACAGATAACGGCATAGTTATAATAGGTTGTACTGAAGTCCTGCCCCAGCGTCTTGCGGAGCTTAATGTATTCGTCGAAAGCTTCGTTCACCTGTTCCCAGTCACGCATGGCGTAGGCCACAATCACTTTAAAACCGATGGCGTCGCTGTATTCGTAATTGGAATCGTTGGCCCTGATGACTTCAATGGCGCAGTCGAGGTGTTTCATGGCTTCCTTAGGCTGGGTGTCCATCTCGATGTTCGCCAAGTCCATATAGAGCGACACGAGATTGGCAGGCTGGGAGTGGTCCACCTGATCCAATGCCTTCTCGAAGTACTGGTGGGCTAGGGGAATATTTCCTCTTAGCGAGTAGATGATGCCTCGCAGGTGGGTGGTCTTATAGAGTTCACGAGTGGCGCCGCGCTGTTCCATATCTGCCTGCATTGTCATGGTTTTTCGCAGGGCGCGATAGAAGTGATTGTGATTGACGTCGTAGAGCACTTCGTTCTTCCAACTGAGATAGAATCCGCTAACGTCGCCCTGCTTGAGCAGGTAGTTGCGATAGTTGGCATTTGCTTCGTAGAAAGCGTGTTCGTCGTTCTGATTGAAGGTGATGCGAACTTTCTGCAGCAATCTGCTGGTTGTATCGTCTTTCACCTGAGCTCGCCCAGGTGTCATGAGGACTACAGACACTAGGAATATGATGATGGTAGCCAGTTTCCTAAGGTTGACCATATGTGATATTATCGTTTGTTATTGTTAGTTTATGACGCAAAGGTAGTAAATGTACACTAATTACGCAAACGTTTTCGTGGAAAATCTACGAACACCCTACGATTAACATTTGTTGACTTTTTTCAAATACTACCCAATATTGAATCTTTGAGGTACAATTATCTCGGCTTCTATACAGTCCGATTTTAAATATATAAATAACAAGGAACGCGCGAGGCTTGTTGGGCTGTTACGATGTCTAAAATGCTAAAGAAAGTTAAAGAATAGCACTTTTTGCTTGAAAAGTTTGGAGCGTAAGCTTATTTTCTCTACTTTTGCAGTGTACTAATAAAGTAGTACACCAATACAGTGGCTTTCGAAGCCCGATTCAGACAATAAACAATAATATAAACATAAACAATTAAAACGTATGATTGACGTAAAAAACATCAGTTTCAAGTATGCCGGAAGCAAACATCTGGTATTCGATGATTTCAGCCTGACGCTGGAGGAAAACCGTATCTACGGACTGTTAGGAAAGAACGGAACGGGCAAGAGCACGCTGCTCTACCTGCTCTCAGGTTTGCTTCGGCCCTCTTGCGGTTCTGTATGTTGCGATGGTATCGCAACAAAAGACCGCGAGCCTGAAACCCTGCGTGACATCTTCCTCGTAACGGAGGAGTTTGAGATGCCCGCCATCTGTCTTTCTGAGTACGTGAAACTCTATAAGCCCTTCTACCCCAATTTCTCTGATGAGATCCTGCAGGGTTGTCTGGCTGATTTCGAACTGCCTGCTGATGTGCGCTTAGGCGAACTCTCGATGGGTCAGCGCAAGAAGGCCTATATCGCCTTCGCTATGGCTACCAACACCAAGTATCTGTTGATGGATGAGCCCACCAATGGATTGGACATCCCCTCAAAGTCGCAGTTCCGCAAGGTCATTGCCCAGCACATGACTGAGGAGCGTACTGTTGTCATCTCTACCCACCAAGTTCACGACGTGGAACAGATGTTGGACCACATCCTAATGCTCGACCAGCACTCGGTATTGCTGAATGCCTCAATGCAGGAAATTCAG
This sequence comes from uncultured Prevotellaceae bacterium, assembly GCA_902774925.1. Taxonomy (GTDB): domain Bacteria; phylum Bacteroidota; class Bacteroidia; order Bacteroidales; family Bacteroidaceae; genus Prevotella. The sequence continues at coordinate 12,430 of CACYKE010000028.1, forward strand.
GATGCCTATACCTTCGAATTCCGTTCACCACAGCAGATGGATGATACAGTGCTCTATGCTGAACCCACGCTTCAGGGCAATGCTGTCATCACCAAGCGCCAGGAAGGTGACGCTGAGACACAGGTGAACCTCGAACTCCTGTTTAACTACAAGACAACCCCCAAAACAGGACCAGTACTATAAAAAGAAGCAACGATTGCAACGCCACACTCTGCTTGCAGAGAATTTAACGGATTTAAAGAATTAAGAATTATGAGTACTTTCAATACAACAAGATTCGGTCAGGCACTGAAGTGCCAGTTCCTCGTACTGCGCAAGACGTGGATTCGCCTCTTCGGCATCTTTACACTCGTCATGTTTATGGCCAACCTCTTCTTTACCCGCGTGAATGGTGTGAAATACGATGATATGGTCAGCCAATGGCCTATGGAGGATGTTATCATCCACTATGGCAATTATGTAGGATCGACCACCGGCTTTGGTGTTATATTCTTCTGTTTCTCGATGCTCTTCGGTGCCAGCTTCCTGTTCGCAGGCATGAAGGACACGCGCAAGCGCTCGGCCTTCCTGCTCTGGCCTGTTTCCAACCTGGAGAAATACATCATCAGCCTGCTGCTCTCCATTCTGTGGCTGGCAGTCATCACCATTGGCGCTTATCTGTTGGCTGACACCCTACGCGTGTTCATTGACTGGGTGACGGGTCGCGTCGTTATCTGGGGCCTTCCCAAAATAATTGATGGTGTTTTCGGTCCTGCACCTTTCGAGCATTGGCAGATAGCTTGGATGCTCTTCGCCTGGGTGTTCTACATCCACTCGCTCTATATCGTGGGCGGCACACTGTTCCATCGTCAGCAGTTCCTGTTGACCAGTGCTTCGATTGTCGTTCTTGGTATCCTGCTGGTTATGATTCTGAACCAGATAGATCCCCACATCGAATTCATTACTGGTACATGGGACGAGAAGACGGAAACATATAACCAGGTATTCCATCCCTTCTTCTATGTTCTTAACACGACGTTGTGCCTGCTCATCGTGTTCCACTACTGGGCTTCTTATAAGATTTTTACCCGTATGCAGGTTATTAACAATAAATGGTTGAACGTATGATTTTTACTAACGATAAAGCGATTTACATCCAGATGGCCGATCGTCTGTGTGACGAAATTCTCTCTGGCGTGTATAAGGACGATGACCGCATTCCGTCCGTCCGAGAGTATGCCGTGCTCTTAGAAGTGAATACAAATACGGCAGTGAAGGCCTACGAACAGTTGGCCCGTGAGGAGATCATCTACAACAAGCGCGGACTGGGTTACTTCGTCACTCCTGGCGCCAAGAAACAGATTCTGAAGGCACGCAAGCAGGAGTTTATGAAGGAGCGCCTGCCAGAGCTCTTCCGTCAGATGAACCTCCTCGACATCACTATTGACGACGTTGCAGAAGCCTACAAAAAACTTACAGAATGTTAAAGTTTAGTCATACTTCTATTCATTCGTCACAAATGTATGCAGTTCATCCCATTTATTTGGAGGGTAATGCAACTTTTCGTACATTTGCAGCGTCTAACGAATAAAAACAAGGTAAAAAGTTTGTTTTCATGATACACTTACAAGACATTAATAAAACCTATCAGGGTGCCCAGCCACTCCATGTGCTGAAGGGTATCTCGCTCGACATTGCGAAGGGAGAGTTCGTCAGCATCATGGGCGCTTCGGGCTCAGGTAAGAGTACCTTATTAAATATATTAGGTATTCTCGATAATTACGACTCAGGTACTTATGAACTCGCAGGAACTCCCATCTGGAACCTCTCCGAGACCCGTGCTGCCGAGTATCGCAACAAGATGATAGGTTTTATCTTCCAAAGCTTTAATCTCATCTCGTTTAAAACAGCCGTGGAAAACGTTGAGTTGCCATTATTCTACCAGGGAGTGTCACGCCGTAAACGCCATCAGATGGCGCTGGATTATCTGGATCGTCTAGGTCTTCTGGATTGGGCCGAGCACTACCCCAACGAACTGTCGGGAGGACAGAAGCAACGTGTAGCAATTGCCAGAGCGCTCATCACCCGTCCACAGATTATCTTGGCCGACGAGCCTACGGGCGCCCTCGACTCAAAGACAAGTGTGGAGGTGATGCAGCTGCTCAAGCAATTGAACCAGGATGAGGGAATGACTATCGTGGTGGTGACGCACGAAAGCGGTGTGGCAAACGAGACGAACAAGATTGTGCATATCAAAGACGGCGTTATTGGACAGATTGAAGAGAACCTGAACCACGATGCCTCACCATTCGGCAGTGGCGGACTGATGAAATAAAATTATGCGAGATATATTTACAGAAATATGGCAGACAGCTCGACGGAATAAACTCCGTACGACACTGACAGGCTTTGCGGTGGCGTGGGGTATCTTTATGATCATTGTGCTGTTGGGTGCCGGTAACGGACTCATCAATGCCAATCTGAAACAGAGCGAACGTTTCCTGTCGTCGTCAATGGTTGTCTTTGGCGGATGGACATCGAAACCCTATCAGGGTCTGAAGGAAGGTCGCGATATCCGTCTGCACGAGAGCGATATGACGATTACTGAGCGGGAGTTCTCTGAGAATGTCGATGAGGTAGGTGCCCAGTACAACACGTCAGCAACTATCAGTCATGGCCAGCAGTATGTTTCAACAAATATCAGCGGTGTCTATCCCAACCACACGAAAATCAATAAGGTGGAAATATTGCAAGGTCGTTTCATCAATACGATTGACGTGAAGGAGAGCCGTAAAGTGCTGGTGTTAGGCAACAAGCAGGCGAAAGAACTGAAGTGTCGCGTCGGTGACTTCCTAGACGTCGGAAACTTTGCCTTCAAGGTGGTGGGTATCTATAAGGAACAGGAGAATGGACGCTCAGATGTGTTCAGTAGCTATACGGCCATCAAGCGCATTTATGGTGCCAAGACCGATGATGCAGGACGCATAGAGTTCACTTTCCACGGACTGCCGACGGAGGAGGCTAACGAGGCTTTTGAGCGTAGTTATCGTCACCGCCTAAATGCCGAACATCAGGCACATCCTGAAGATGAAGACGCTGTTTGGCTATGGAATCGTTTCACACAGAACCTGCAGATGGAACAAGGTATCGGTATTATCCGTACTGCTCTTTGGATAGTGGGATTGTTTACGCTACTCTCTGGTATCGTAGGCGTATCGAATATTATGCTCATCACCGTCAAGGAGCGTACTCATGAATTTGGTATCCGTAAGGCTATCGGTGCCAAGCCTTGGGGGATTCTGCGACTGATTATCATAGAGAGTGTAATCATTACGACCATCTTCGGCTATATCGGTATGTTGTTGGGTATTTTTGCCAACGAATATATGGACGCAACGATAGGTCACGAGACAATAGATACCGGATTATTCAAGGCTACGATGTTCCTTAATCCGACTGTCGGACTGGACGTTTGTGTGGAGGCTACGCTGGTAATGATTATTGCTGGAACGATAGCAGGACTCATACCCGCATTCAAAGCAAGTAGAATTCGCCCCATCGAGGCCCTAAGAGCAGATTAAGTTATGAGAATAGATTTAGATACATACAGGGAAATTCTTGACACGCTGACGCGTAATAAGTCGCGCTCGTTCCTCACCGGCTTCGGTGTGTTCTGGGGCGTGTTCATGCTTGTTGCGTTGATGGGTGGCGGCAACGGACTGAAGGAACTGCTCCAACAGAACTTCGCAGGTTTTGCCACAAACAGCGCGCTGGTGTGGGCACAACCTACAAGCAAGGCATACAAGGGCTTTCGCAAAGGTCGCTATTGGCATATGGACTACAAAGATGTTGACCGTTTACGTCATAGCGTTCCTGAACTTGACATCATTACACCTCTGCTCTTTTCGAACGGTGGTACAGCCTATTACGGAGACCGCAAAGCTACTGTTGGCGTCAGTGGGGCTATGCCCGATTACCAGCGGGTCAACGAACCGAAATTGTTCTATGGCAGATTCATTGATGAGGCTGATATTCGCGACCATCGCAAAGTGTGCGTCATCCAGAAGAAAACCTACAAAGAACTGTTTCCTGGCGGCGGCGACCCCTGCGGTAAACGCATCCGCATCGACAATATCTACTATCAGATAGTTGGTGTCGATTACAATATGAGCGAGGGTGTTAACATCAGCGGAGAAAACGGTACGGGTGTCATCCTGCCGCTAACCTTCATGCAGCAGGCCTACAACCGCGGTAATGCCGTTGATCTGATAGCCGTTACTGGACGTCCAGGGGTCGTCATGTCGAGTGTTACCGACCGCATCCGCGAGACTATCGCCAGAGCCCATACCATTGATCCTACCGACGAACAGGGTGCGATGGTGTTCAATACTGAGGTGCTCTTCCAGATGCTTGATAACCTCTTCAAGGGCGTCAACTTCCTTATCTGGCTCGTAGGGCTTGGAACTTTGCTGGCTGGCGCTATCGGTGTGTCGAACATCATGATGGTCACGGTGCGTGAACGAACTACTGAGATAGGTATCCGTCGTGCCATCGGAGCCACTCCGAAGATGATTCTGTCGCAGATTATCTCTGAGAGTATTGTGCTGACACTGGTGGCAGGTATGAGTGGCATTCTCTTCGGAGTGCTCATCCTGCAGATGCTCGAACTGGGTAATACGGAGGACGGCATCGTCGCGGCCCACTTCCAGATAGGGTTCTGGACGGCCATCTTTGCCGCACTCGTCGTGTCCACTATGGGTGTTCTCGCAGGTCTTGCCCCAGCCGCCCGAGCCATGAGCATCAAACCCGTTGACGCCATGCGTGATGAATAAAAGTGTAGTCAGCGATTTTGTCGCTGACACCCCCAAAAAGATAACAATAAAAAACAACCAAGATATGAAAAAGTACAGCAAACTGATTATCGCCGCAATTATCGCGCTGATTTTCATCGGAACATTCGTGTTCCTCTGGCAGAAGAGCCAACCCAAGGAAATCGTCTATAACGAGTTTACCCCCACGACTGAGAACATCCAGAAGACGACCATCATTACTGGTAAGATTGAACCCCGCAACGAGGTCAACATCAAACCGCAGATCTCTGGTATCATCTCTGAATTGTTGAAGGAGCCAGGCGACTATGTGAATGCTGGCGATGTGATTGCCAAGGTGAAGGTAATTCCCGATATGGCCCAGTTGTCGAGTGCCGAGATGCGTGTGCGTCTGGCAGATATCAACCTGAAACAGGCTGAAATTGACTTCCAGCGTGAAGAGAACCTCTTCAACCAGAAGTTGGTGAGTGCCGATGAGTATGATAAGACAAAGATAAAGCTGACTCAAGCTCAACATGAGAAGTCGGCTGCTCTGGATGCCCTCGAAGTGGTGCGCGATGGTGTGTCGAAGTCAAATGCCAAGGCCTCGTCTACGCTCGTCCGTTCTACCATCAGTGGTGTCATCCTTGATATTCCTGTCAAGGTCGGTAACTCCGTTATTCTCTCGAATACCTTCAACGATGGAACCACCATTGCCTCTGTTGCGAATATGAAGGACTTGATCTTCCGCGGTAATATCGACGAGACCGAAGTTGGACAACTTGTCAGCGGTATGCCGATGAAGATTACTATAGGTGCGCTGCAAGACCTGAAATTTGACGCGGCATTGGAGTACATCTCGCCAAAGGCAGTGGAAAGCAACGGGGCTAATCAGTTCGAAATCAAGGCTGCAGTTAATGTGTCTGCCGATTCCGTCGGTGGCAAGCCTGGCCACCTCCGTTCTGGCTACAGCGCCAATGCCGAAATCGTCCTTTCACATGCAGACAAGGTGCTGAGCATCCCTGAGAGCGCCATCGAGTTTAGTGGCGACAGCACATTTGTGTATGTTGTCAAAGGCGAGGGCAAAAACAAAACCTACGATCGTACCTATGTTGAAACCGGACTCTCTGACGGTGTGAATATCGAGATTAAGAAGGGCATCACAGCTAAAGACAAGGTTCGTGGCCCAGAGATTGTATCTGATGATAAAGAAAAGTAAACGGTTATGAAAAAGTATATTCTATCGTTCATAGTTGCTTCAGTTGGCTTTAGCACAGCTAGTGCCCAGAAGGCATGGAGCCTCCGCGAGTGCTGCGACTACGCTATCGAGCATAGCATCCCCATTAAGCAACAGGAAAACCAGCGTCGCCAGCAGGAGGTTCAATTGAGCACATCCCGTAACTCCCGCCTTCCGGACGTCAGTGCCAGTCTGAACCAGAACTTCTCGTTCGGTCGCGGTCTGACGGCTGATAACACCTATTCCAACACCAACACGTCATCGACGTCGCTCCAACTGGGTGCCAACATGCCGCTCTTCACGGGATTCCAGATTCCCAATCAGATTAAGTTGAACCAACTGAATCTCGAGGCCGCTACCGCTGACCTCGAGAAGGCCAAAAACGACATCCGTATGAAGGTGGCACAGGCATACGTGCAAATCCTTTACGACATGGAGATTTCCGAAGTCGCACATCGCCAAATCGACATCGATTCCATGCAGGTTGAGCGTCTCCAGGCGTTCGTCAAAAACGGCAAGGCTTCTGAATCGGAACTCTCCCAACAGCGCGCGACGCTCGCAAACAGTCGTCTTTTAGCGACCCAAGCTGACAACAACACGCGGTTGGCTATCCTCACCCTCACACAGCTCCTCGAGCTCCCCACGCCCGACGGATTCTCCGTCGTCCGTCCTGAGCTCGCCGATGTCTCTGCCGATATCGCTGCCGCCATCCCTTCTCCCGACATCATCTACGCCGAGGCACTTGGCATCAAACCAGAGATTGCTGCTCAGCAACTGAAACTCAAGGGCACCGAGCATAACATTAAGATTGCTCGCGCAGGCTATTATCCTACATTGTCGCTCAGTGGCGGAATGGGCACGAACTACTACACCACCAGCGGTTTCAAGTCTGACAATTTCAGCACACAGCTGAGGAATAACTTCTCACAATACATCGGTCTGAACCTGAATATTCCCATTTTCAACCGTTTTCAGACGCGTAATAGCATCCGCACGGCGAAAATCCAACGAGAGAATCAGCAGTTGCAACTCGACAACACCAAGAAGACGCTCTATCAGGAAATCCAGAAGGTATATTACAATGCCCTGAATGCACTGTCGAAAGAGCAGTCGTCTCTTGAGGCGGTAAAGAGTACGCAGACTGCCTTCAATCTGATGCAGGCGAAGTATGAGAATGGCAAGGCGACTATCACTGAGTTCAACGAGTCGAAAAATACATATCTCAAGTCCGAGTCCGACCTTGTACAGGCCCGCTACGAGAACCTTTACCAACATGCCCTGTTGGAATTCTATCGAGGTAAAGACCTGACCTTCTAAAAAGTAATAGTCCGCTAATTAGCGGACTATTATTTTCTGGTTATTTTTGATATAGATGCCTTTCGTTTGTGGCGTGCCGTTAAGCTTGCGACCATCCAGTGTATACCAAACATTGTCTTTGTTGTCAGCGCTTCTGACACTTTGCATCCCTGCACTTCCGCCATTGAAGTTCTTCAACTCATAGAAAGCGGCGTAGGGTTGGCCTGTACTGTGATTGTAGAGCGCAGCATTCCACCAGCTGTTTGTGACACCTTTGTTGCCGTTATCCTCGGGCCACCACCAGAAGAGTCCTTTCACACTGCTGTGTCCGTTCAGTTTCGCAATGAGGTCGGCTGTGAACTGGCGCTGACCTTCTTCCGTATAAGGATAGGTTGCCGTATAGTCGTATTCACCGCCAATGCTCCATGCATAGCTGTAGCCTGTTTCTACAATCATGATGTCCTTGCCGTAGTTCTTATTCTCCAGAGATGTCAACGCAGTCTCCAGCGTGGCTAGATTGCCATGATGCTCTGGATAATAACTCAGTCCAATGATGTCGTAGTCGATTTCTGCATTCTTCATACGGTCAAAGAAGTCTGTCAGTACGCTGGGCTTGGGTGTACGCTCGCTATGGATGATAATCTTCGCGTTGGGACACTCCTCGCGACAGGCCTGACCAGCTTTCTTCAGCAGATTGAAGAAACGAGTCCAGTTGGCATCAGAACTGTTGGTGTAACAGCGATTAGCAGTCGTTCCTTTGATTCCCCACAGCATACCATAGCTGATCTCGTTACCCGTCTGGATGAAGTCGGGTGTGGCGCCAGCATCCTTCAACTGTTGCAGACAATCTTTGGAGTACTCGTAAATCTTTTCGTAGAGTTCGGCGTCAGACAGCGTCTTCCATGCATCGGGAGTCCACTGCTTCCCTGGGTCTGCCCATGTGTCGCTATAGTGGAAGTCGAGCATGAAAGCCATTCCCTGGTCTTTGATGCGCTTACCCAGAGCCTTGACGTATTCAAGGTCCTGACAAACGGCCTTGTCGTTGTCTTGCGAAGGGTCGACGAATAGGCGTACGCGCATGGCGTTCAGTCCCTGTCCCTTGAAAAAAGGTAGGGGTTGTACGGCGTTGCCATTTTTGTCTTTATATATCACACCGGCATCTTCATACTTGGTGAGCATCGAAATGTCACCACCCACATACTTCTGGGCGGGAACCATCGTGGTTACCACGGTAAACAATAATAATAGTAGTAGTTTTCTCATATCGTCAGTAGTTTTGTTCTTTAATCTTACTTCTTATGCCTATTGGCCCGCTGCTCACGGTATTTGGCTTTCTGCTTGGCAGAGCCACTACCGTGAGCACCAGTAATATACTTTTTCTTCTTGGCCTTGGTTTTCACTTTGTCCTCCTCTTTGCGAGGACCACCACCGCGACCAAACGAAATACCATTCTCCAGAATACTCTGAAAATCCTTCTCTCCTGTAGCCATAATTGTTTAATGATGGAATAGACGGACGCCTGTGAAGGCCATAGCAATACCGTACTTGTCGCAGGTCATGATGACATGGTCGTCGCGAACAGAACCACCAGCCTGGGCGATGAACTCTACACCACTCTTGTGAGCGCGCTCGATGTTGTCGCCAAAAGGGAAGAAAGCATCAGATCCCAACGCCACCTTCGTGTTTTTGGCAATCCACTCCTTTTTCTCAGCCATCGTCAGTACCTCAGGCTGCTCGGTGAAGAACTGCTGCCAGGCACCGTCGCGCAGCACGTCGTCGTGCTCGTCCTCAGAAATATATACGTCGATGGTGTTGTCGCGGTCTGCACGGCGGATACCCTCCTTGAAGGGCAGTGCCATCACTTTCGGATGCTGGCGCAACCACCAGATATCAGCCTTGTTACCAGCCAGACGGGTGCAGTGGATGCGGCTCTGCTGACCAGCACCAATACCGATAGCCTGTCCGTCCTTCACGTAGCAGACAGAGTTCGACTGTGTATATTTCAATGTAATCAGTGCAATCATCAAGTCGCGCTTAGCCTCGGCACTGAAGGCTTTGTTCTGTGTGGGGATATTCTCAAACAAGGCAGGAGCGTCCAGCTTAATCTCGTTACGTCCCTGCTCGAAGGTCACGCCAAAGCACTGCTTGGTCTCAATGGGAGCGGGTTTGTACGTGGGGTCAATCTTGATGACGTTATACGTTCCCTTGCGCTTGTCTTTCAGTATCTCAATAGCTTCAGCCGTGTAGTCGGGGGCAATGACACCATCGCTCACCTCGCGCTTCAAGAGTAGGGCTGTGGTGGCGTCGCACGTGTCGCTCAGTGCCACGAAGTCACCATAACTCGACATACGGTCAGCACCGCGAGCACGGGCATAGGCACAAGCAATCTGGCTGTCGTCCAATCCCTTGATGTCGTCCACAAAATAAATCTTCTTCAGCGTGTTGCTCAGGGGCAGACCAACAGCAGCTCCTGCAGGACTTACATGCTTGAACGAAGCTGCAGCAGGCAGACCAGTGGCAGCTTTCAGTTCCTTCACCAACTGCCACGCATTCAGGGCGTCGAGGAAGTTGATGTAGCCAGGACGGCCGTTAATCACTTCGATGGGTAACTCACCCTCTGTCATAAAAATACGCGAGGGCTTCTGATTGGGATTGCATCCGTACTTAAGTGCTAATTCTTTCATATTGTTATGCTATTTTTCGTTTCTGCCTGCAAAGGTACAAAATAAATTTGGAATAATGCAGCATAAGAAAAGAAAAAAGAGATACCTCAATCGTGAAGTATCTCTTTTTATGTCGTGCAGGTCTCGTCTGAGATTACTCAGCAGTAGCACGGGCACCGCTGCGCTTCTCCTTAATACGGGCAGCCTTACCAGTGAGCTTACGCAGATAGTAAAGCTTAGAGCGACGAACCTTACCAACCTTGTTCACCTCGATGCTCTCAATGTTTGGCGACTCGATGGGGAAGATACGCTCTACACCAACGGTACCTGACATCTTGCGAACTGTGAAGCGCTTTTTGTCACCGTGACCGCAAATCTTGATGACTACGCCACGATAGAGCTGGATGCGCTCCTTAGAACCCTCGATAATTTTGTAAGCGACAGTGATAGTGTCACCAGCCTTGAACTCTGGGAACTGCTTGCCGGTTGCAAATGCTTCTTCAGCAACTTTAATTAAATCCATTTTCTTTTTAAACGTTTAAAATTGTTGTATCGTTCCATGCGCAACATAACAGGCCTCTCGAGACTTCCTGCCAGCGATTACGCGGAAAGCGGCTGCAAAGGTACAACTTTTTTTTGGATTATGTGCAACAATTCGGATTTTTTTTGTATATTTGCACCATAAAAACCTGAAAATATGAAAAATAAGACACTTTTATTACCCATTTTGGCCACGATGATGCTGGTCGCGGGCTGTCGGTCACACTATGAGGTCGCAGGCATTCAACGTTCGCGTATCCTCATTGACAGCCGTTACGATGCACAGCCTGATGTACAGGCTGCTGAGTTTATGAAACCCTATAAACATGTGGTCGACAGTGTCATGGGACCTGTCGTTGGCCGTTCTGCCAAGTATATGACGGCCCAGCGACCTGAGGGAACGCTGTCGAACCTGCTTTCCGACATTTTGATTTGGGCGGCAAAGGATTACAACGAACAGCCTGACTTTGCCATTTACAATATGGGTGGCATCCGTGCTGCCCTGCCCAAGGGCGAAGTGACCTATGGCGACATACTCGATATCGCGCCGTTTGAGAACAAGATTGCCTTCGCAACGTTAAGTGGCAGCGACGTGCTGGATTTGTTCCGTCAGATAGCCTCTGTGGGTGGCGAGGGTGTCAGCAGTTCCGTGCGCATGGTCATTACGAAAGACCATCAATTGGAGTCGCTGACGATTAACGGTGAGCCTGTCGATTCCCAGCGCGACTATCGCGTTGCGAGTATCGACTATCTCCTTGGGGGTACCGACAAGTTGGAGGCTTTCAAGAAGGCCCGAGACTTCCATTCTCCGAAGGAAACATCGAACAATACGCGTTTCATCATTATGAACTATTTCCGCGAGATGGCCAAACAGGGTAGAGTCGTGGACGCAGAAATTGAGGGACGAATTGTTGTGAGGTGAGAGGTAAGAAGTAAGATTTAAAACGATGAGCATTATGAAACGAACACCTATTATAATAATAATGTTGCTGCTGGCGCTCAGCGGACAAGCCAAGAAACATAAGCAGTTGGTCATTCTGCACACCAACGATACCCATTCGCAGATATATCCTATCAGCAGTCAGTTGCCCGATACGATGAAGGCTGGACGTGGAGGGTTCCTCCGACGTCTTGCCATGTTAAAAGAGGAACGCGCGAAGCACCCCGATCTGTTGTATTTCGACTCGGGCGACTTCTTCCAGGGCTCGGCCTATTTCACGATGTTCAAGGGTGATGTGGAGATAGGACTGATGAACCAGATGGGCATTGACGCCTCAACCATCGGCAATCATGAGTTCGATTTCGGGCTGGAGAACATGGCTCAGATGTTTCGTAAGGCCAACTTCCCCATCCTTTGCACGAACTACGACTTCACGGGAACACCGATGGAGGGTGTGACGAAACCCTGGATCATCATCAAGCGTAACGGACTGAAAATCGGTGTCTTTGCCGTTTGTCCGAAGATGCGCGGACTGGTTGCCGACAAGCTCTGTGTAGGAGTAAAATATCTCGACCCCGCCCAAGTTGCCCTCGAGACGGCCACCATGCTGAAAGAGGAAAAGAAGTGCGACATGGTTATCTGCATTTCCCACTTAGGCTGGAACAACAATCGCGGTGAGGACGACCAATATATGATTCATGGTTCGCGCAATATCGACCTCGTGCTGGGTGGACACACCCATACCTATATGACCGAATTGCAATACGAACCGAATCTCGATGGTCGTCAGGTTCCTGTCGACCAAAACGGCAAAGCTGCCATCTTCGTGGGAAAAATGATAGTCGACTTCAAATAATCTAGATTGTCTAGAGTATAGAATATCTAGTCTACTCAAAATAGAACGTCAACACGATCATCTTCGACTGCGCTTTGCTGACGCTGCCTGCATAGGCCTTGAGATTATCATCGCGCAGTTCGTTTTTATGATTCGTGTCCAGCACATTGGTCAGTCCGAAACAGAACTTCAATTCTGGAATCAGCTTGAAGAACGGCAGATAAAAGTCGCAGCCCAGACCTATTTCTACCATCGTGTCGTAGCGCTTCAGACGTACCATGTCTGAGTCGCCGCCCGTCAAGTTCATCACGGGGTTGATGCCCGCCATGATATACGGACGGTGGTTGTTCCAGCGTGGTGCGGCAAACTTCAGGTCAATGGGTAGCGACACGTAGGTGTTCTTCAAATCCTGTGTCTGCGAGAACGGTCGGCCCTCGGCGTCCAACTGCTTCATGTTGAGGAATGTCAGGTGTTTCGCGCCGAAGTGCATCTGCGGCGTAAACCTCAGCGAGAAATGATCGCTCAGTCGCCATTCTGCCAACACACCTACGCTGAACCCCGGATTCCATTTGTCGGCATCACACACAATGAGTTCGTCGTGCACCGATCCGTCCTCGTAGGTAATCGTCTGCGGTCCGACATTCTCAAATTCAATATCCTGCATATTCAGACCCACCAGAATGCCAAAATGCAATGGCCGCAGGTCGACGTACGGCTTGTTCTGCACGCGACGGTCACTCTGTCCTAATGCCGCCAGCGAGCAGACTATCATGATAGTCAATATCGATAATCTTCGTTTCATATACTCTATTATAACGTCATTTATCCCCATTTTATTATTTCGATAACGTATAAATTAAGCAGAAAACTTCATTTTTCCTACCATAAATTAGGTATCATTCGAAATTTTTCTTACCTTTGCATCACTTTTAGTAAGTATTTTAAGTTAAACAATTTAATTTTATAACATTATGGCATACGTAATTGGTGACGACTGCATCGCATGTGGAACATGTATCGATGAGTGCCCCGCTGGAGCAATCTCTGAGGGCGACAAGTATTCTATCAACCCCGATGTTTGCACAGAGTGCGGCACATGCGCTGACGTTTGTCCGTCAGAGGCTATCAGCCTTCCCTAAGGAAACAAACTGATTTTATGTGGTTTAAACAAAACGGGCTTCCTTTCGGGAGCCCGTTTTTGTTATAAAAACGAGCTATGAATGTATCTCAGGCATGGTTGGCGGCATCTTCAGCATTATGCGCAACCAGCGAACCTACTTAGGACTTCTTAGACTTCTTGCCAGACTTTTTGGACTTCTTAGACTTCTTGCTTTTCTTGGACTTTTTTGTTTTCTTGCTTGCCTTTGTTTTGTCTTGCTTACCCGCTTTGGCAGACTTGATCATGCCATCCTTGCTGAAAGCGTCAAAACGGAGCTGATGGCGGTCGTGGTCGAAGAAACGGGCGGAGTTGACGCTCTGACCGTTGATGCGCGTCTCGAAATGCAGATGCTCGGTAGTGGCACGGCCTGTGCGACCTGTCAGTGCAATGACGTCACCGGCCTTGACGCGGTCGCCGACCTTGACAAAATTCTTTGAGTTGTGGCTATAATACGTCTCGAGGCCGTTGGCATGCTTGATGCGTATCAGATTGCCATAACCATAGAACGGCCCAGAGAATACCACCTCGCCATCGAAGGCTGCAAGGATGTTGTCGTTGGCCTTGGTCTTGATGTCGGTACCCGAGTGGCCACGACCGCCACGAGAGCCATAGGCGCTGATGACCTTGGCACCAGGCAGGGGATAGCACCAGTTTTTGCTATTGGCCGTTAGCTTTTGGCTGTTAGCAGTATCCTTGGTCTGGGCACAACTGGAGAGCGTCAGAAGCCAAAAGCCAATAGCTAATAGCCAAAAGCTATACGTCCTCCTCATACTCAAAATCCTCAAAGTCTTCAACGTCCTCAACGTCGGCATCGTCGATGTATTCGATTTCTTCGTCTTCGCCCTCGTCTTCCAATTCCTGAGCGAAGCGCGTCATATCCTTATCGCGATGAACCAGCGTGTCCTCAGCCATGACGGCGGCAAGCTTGTTGCTTTCGGCATTCAGTTCACGCCAAAGCACATCCTTCAGTTCGTCGAGTCCCTGATTGGCCACTGCGGAGATAAAGACGCAGGGCAGGTCGTCAGGCAATGTCTCGCGCAACATCTCCACCAGTTCTTCGTCCAGCAGGTCACACTTGGTGATGGCCAACACGCGATGCTTGTCGAGCATGTCCGGATTAAACTGGCGCAGCTCGTTGAGCAGGATTTCGTATTCACGCTTGATATCGTCTGTGTCGCCAGGAACCATGAAGAGCAACAGCGAGTTGCGCTCGATATGGCGCAGGAAACGTAGTCCCAAGCCCTTGCCTTCTGCCGCACCCTCAATGATACCAGGAATATCGGCCATCACAAACGACTTGTTGTCGCGATAGCCCACAATGCCCAGCGAGGGTTCCATCGTGGTAAAGGGATAGTTGGCAATCTTCGGACGGGCATTCGACAACGACGACAGCAGCGTCGACTTGCCAGCATTGGGAAATCCCACTAGTCCGACATCCGCCAACAACTTCAATTCCAGGATGATGGTCATCTCCTGCATAGGCTCGCCAGGCTGTGCATAGCGCGGAGCCTGATTGGTGGCCGAACGAAACTGGAAATTACCCAGTCCGCCACGTCCGCCCTTCAGCAACACGATTTCCTGTCCGTCGTAGGTAATGTCACAGACATACTTACCCGTCTCAGCATCGTAGACCACCGTTCCGCAAGGCACGTCGATATACACGTCCTTGCCGTCCGTCCCGTGACACTTGTCCTTGCCGCCATTGCCTCCGTGTTCAGCGAAGATGTGGCGCTCGTACTTCAAGTGCAGCAGCGTCCAGTAGTTGTGGTTGCCACGCAGAATGATGCTGCCACCTTTGCCACCGTCGCCACCGTCAGGACCTCCGTTGGGGTTATACTTCACATGGCGCAAGTGCATCGAGCCCTTGCCGCCCTTGCCTGAACGGCAGTATATCTTGACGTAGTCTACGAAATTACTTTCCGGCATTACAAGTTATCGATTACGTTGCAAATGTCGGCAAAGATACGCTCCAGCGTGCCAAGGCCGTTGATATGGTGGTGCAGACCTTCCTTTTTATACCACTCGATGAGCGGCTGGGTCTGCGAGTGGTAAACCACAAGGCGCTTCTTAATGGTCTCCTCGTTATCGTCGGCACGACCGCTCTGTTGTCCGCGCAGGATGAGACGCTTCATCAACTCGTCCTCAGGCACGTCCAGCTCTATCATGGCGGCAATCTTGTCACCACGTTCGTCGAGCATCTGCTTCAGAGCCTCAGCCTGTGGAATGGTACGTGGAAAGCCGTCGAAGATGACGCCCTTATGGCCGCGTCCGAAGCCGTCGTACACCTTAGCAAGAATGGACACCATAAGGTCGTCGGGAATCAACTGACCATTATCAATATAGCCCTGCGCCGTCTTGCCCAGCTCGGTGCCTTTCTTGATTTCATTACGCAGCACGTCGCCTGTCGAGATATGTCCCAGACCGTAGTGCTCAATCATCAAATCGCTCTGCGTTCCCTTGCCTGAACCAGGAGCGCCAAAAATTACAATATTCTTCATATGAATTCTTTTTTCTTGTTTGTCCTGTTTTACTTTTGTTTCTTTTCCTTTATACCACAAGTCGGTCAGCAAATCCTTCTGACCTTTCCCAGACTCAAAGTCGCTGGGCAAATGGGGGAGTTTGATCTGTCTCATAGTTTATTCTTCACATAAAGTATAGATTTCTCTCAGCCAGCGTCCTTCCTGGTCGTAGTCCAGTCCATAGCCCAAGATAAAATCATTGGGGATAGAGAATGCGGCATACTCAATATCAAGCGGCTCTTTCAGCTTGTCGGGCTTGACAAAGAGCGTACAGATATGAATGGAGGCAGGGTTACGGGTACCCAGCGACTCAAGCATATTCTTCATGGTGGCACCTGTATCAACGATATCTTCCACGATAACCACCGTACGACCTGTCAAGTCCTCGTTGATACCAAAGACCTCCTTGATTTTACCCGTTGAGATGGTTCCCTGATAGGATGCCAGCTTCACAAACGATATCTCGCAGGGAATGGTCATCTCGCGCATCAAATCGGCAGCAAAGATGAATGCCCCGTTCAACACGCCAAGAAACAGCGGATTCTTTCCTTCCATATCGTGGCTGATCTGAGCAGCCAGCTGCTTGACACGTTCCTTGATTTCTGCCTCCGTGATGGAGGTCTTGAACGTTTTGTCCTTGATTTTAACTATACTCATGGTGCTAAAACAATAATTTGCTGCAAAATTACGAAAAAAATAAGAATAAGGATTAAGAATTAAGAAATATTTCGTATTTTTGCAGGCAAATGAAGATATTTACTAGTACTCAGATACACGAGTTAGACCGTTACACCATCGAAAACGAGCCTATTCCCAGTCTCGATTTGATGGAGCGTGCCGCCAAGGCACTGACACAGGCCATCACGGAAATGTATTCCGTCGCGACACCTGCTGTCGTCTTTGCCGGACCAGGAAACAATGGTGGCGACGCGCTGGCCGTGGCACGGCTGATGGCAGACAAGAACTATCAGGTCAGCGTCTACCTCTTTAACATCAGTGGCAGTCTTTCGCCCGACTGTGCAGCCAACAAGCAGCGCCTTCAGGAGAACAAGCGCATCCGTCAGTTCATCGAGGTCATCGAGGAATTCAATCCTCCCGCCCTCGAAGCCAATATGCTGGTCATCGACGGACTCTTCGGTTCCGGCCTCAACAAACCGCTGGCAGGTGGTTTTGCCTCGCTGGTCAAGTATATCAACTCGTCGCCTGCCCAGGTGGTTGCCATCGACATTCCTTCCGGACTGATGACGGAGGACAATACGTACAACGTGCGTGCCAACATCATCCGTGCAGACCATACATTGACCCTCCAACAGGTCAAGCTGTCGTTCCTCTTCCCTGAGAATCAGCAGTTTGTAGGCAACCTCCGCGTGCTCGACATCCGTCTGAGCGAGGAGGGTATGAGGAAGCTGGATTCGCAATACACCATTGTCGAGGAAAACGACGTGCGCCAACTGATGCTGCCCCGTAGTCCCTATGCCCACAAAGGACAGATGGGCAACGCACTGCTCATCGCAGGCAGTTACGGCATGGCTGGTGCAGCCATCCTCGCCGCTCGCGCCTGTATGCGGGCCGGTGTAGGTAAGGTCACCGTCAACTCTCCCAAGCGCAACCTTCCCCTGTTACAGGTAGCCGTTCCTGAGGCCATCGTCCAGAACAGTCTGGAGGAGACCTACTTTGCAGAGGCTGTCGACACGGAAGACTTCAACGCACTGGGTATTGGACCTGGCTTGGGACAATCCGAACAGACCGCTATTGCCATGATTGCCCAATTGCGCCGTACGCAATGCCCCATCGTTGTCGATGCCGATGCCCTCAACATTCTGGCCAATCACCGTGCCTGGCTCCAGCAACTGCCACAGGACATCATCATGACTCCCCATCCCAAGGAACTCGATCGGCTGGAAGGCCATTCTGCCGACAGCTACGAACGGCTCACCAAGGCCAGCAATCTGGCAGAACGTCTGAAGGGGTACATCGTTCTGAAGGGTCACCATACCGCTATCTGCTGTCCTGGCGGACACATTCTGTTCAACTCTACGGGCAATGCGGGAATGGCCACCGCAGGCAGCGGCGACGTCCTGACGGGCATCATTACCGGTCTGCTGGCTCGTGGTTACAAACCTCAGGACGCTTGCGTCGTTGGTGTCTATCTGCATGGTCTGGCGGGCGACATTGCCGCCCACGACTTGGGTGAAGAGAGCCTGACGGCCAGCGATATCATCAATTGTCTGCCTCGTGCCTTTAAACGACTGAAAGAATAATATGGTTTTACGCTTGATTATATTATTGGGGCTGCTATGTAACGTCTTTCAATGTTCTCTCTTTGAGAGTGTGGCGTTGCAATCAATGTTCACCGTTCAATGTTATGCACAGCCGGAGATTGCACAGTTGGAAGCTGGTCAGACGGCTGACGGGGTAGTCTATTTCCTGCCCAAGACGGCCGTCCGCATCCATCTGCTCATTGAGAAGCAAACCTATACGCCAGGCCAGTTCGCACGCTATGCCGAGCACTACCTCCAGCTGAAGGGCATCCAACAGCAGGAGCAAATCAGTCAGCGCATCATTAGCATCGAACTCAGTACCTTTGGCGTTCGCGACACGTCAAAATGCTATTCTGTCCGACTGAAGGGAAAGGCCGAGACGGCCGAGATACGACTGAGCGAACAGGGCACCCTGCTGGCCGTCAACGACGAGCCACTCGCCCTACCCCAGCCCATCCAACCCGTGCTCAACGTCAATCCGATGCCTCCCCTCACACCCCTGCTTTCCTCCGAGACGCTCTCCGCTGGCAGCACAGCCAAGATGGCTGAACTGACGGCACAGCAAATTCAGGAATTGCAGGAACGCCGCCAACAGTTGGCTACCGGCGAGGCTGACGAAATGCCTCAGGACGAGCAGCAGCTCCGCCTGATGCTTCAGCAGATTGACCAGAAGACGTCCCAGCTGATGGCCCAGTTTACGGGAACTGTCCGTCGCGACACCACCCAGCACGTGCTGACGCTCTGCCCTGAGCGCGAAATGAAACACGAGGTGCTGTTCCGCATCTCACGGCGTCTGGGACTCGTCGATAGCGACGACCTCTCAGGCGTACCTTATTATATAGATCTGAAAAGCCTCAACCCTGCCGAACATCCGGCGCTAGAGAACAAGAAGCCCACAGGATTCTTCGTCAACGTCCCTGGCATGGCCCAGTTGACCGTCAGTCAGGAGGACCAGCCCTTGGCACAGTTCGACGTTCCCCTGGCACAGTTTGGCTTTACCGAGTTACGCGACGGTGACCTTTTCCGTCGTTACGTCACCCACCTGCAACTCCACCCTGCCACGGGTGCCGTTGTCCGCCAACAGGTCGAGCAGGAGAAATAAAACAAATCCACGCCATGCAAAAGGAGACTTGTCATCGCGACAAATCTCCTTTTTGACTAACTTATATAATAATACACGTATATATTTTGAGCCAAAAGGTTCGTGTTTATTCCTCCGGATACATGCTGTGGTAAGCGTCCTCCAGAAACTCGGCATTCTTGGTATGGTTAATCCACACGTTTCTTACACCGTCCAGTTCCAACAGACCCTGCGGGTGCTTGCCAGCCTTGGGAACAATCGTCTCATAGCCTGCGTGGCTGAAGAACTCATACCAGCTGACGTCCTCGCTCTCAGGAGCCATCGGGTTCCAGTACTCGTCGCCCTCACCGGCCATATCGTTGTGAGCGTGGTCACCGGCAATAGACATCAGGGCGTGCAGATACATCTTGCCATTGGTGAGACCGGCCTCTTGCATGCGCTCCAACACATTCTCTTTGTAGTTGTCAGGCATATCAACGGTACCTACGAAATAGTTGGGGCTGAACTTCTGCAGTTCTTCCTCGAGCTGGGTATAGCGAACGTTAGCCTTGAAGGTGTCGTAGTTGTCGGGATTACCGTGACCCATGAAAGCGACAACACCCTGAGAGGCCTCAGTCTTGTAGAGTGCGTTCAACTGCTGGGCAACTGAGGGAATGTCGGCATCGGGATCGTTCAGCAGAGGCATGCCGAGGAAAATGGATTCGGTAGAAGACAACTTAGCCAGATAGTCGTCGTCAAGGTGAGCATCGGCAATGTAACCGTTGTTCATGAATTTCTTGACCGAAGCCACGACGGCAGCAAACTCCTCACCGGGAATGACCTGCAACGACTGCACATAGATCTTGCTGTACTTTGCCTTACCTATGGCGTGCAACAGATAGCGGGGCTCGTAATAGTCGCGCTTCACGATGTTGCCGTTGTCGTCGACATTCTCACCGGCACTGGCGCGGTTGATACAGATGTCGCTCGAGAAACTCATGTAGACATCAGCCTGAGGGAATGCAGCCTCATAGGCGGCAATAGTCTTGTCGAATGCCTTGAAGGCGTTGTCCCAGGTAGAACCGAATGCCACCAACAGTACGGCAACGTCCTTCTTGGTTTGAGCCTTCTTGGCAGCCACCAGATTGTCGTTGATGATGTACTCAGAAACAATGTTTTCCTTCTTGTTGTCGTCGTCACTGCTACTACAAGCGGTGAATGCGGGGGCTACCAGTGCGAAAGCCACTGCAGCCAGAATGAATGATTTAATCTTGAACTTCGTTCGAGATTCTTCACGTTCGGCAAAGCAAGCCTGCTTGCTTTGCTCTCTCTTAATCAGAATTTTCATCATTGTTGTTTTGTTTAGTGGATAAAATATTATTTTGTTTAACTCTCTTGCCGCCACTGAATTTGATGCTGAATGTCCCATATACCGTCGTACCCGACGTGTTGGTGCCCAGATGGTAGGGATGCATGGTGCGGTCGACGTAGTTGAAAATGTTGTCGACGCCAAACTCCAGTCTTACACTTTGGATCTTGAAACTTGAAGCCTTGAACGGAAAATCGTGCGTCGTGCTGATGCGCCAGATCTGATAGCCCTTGCCGTCGCCATTATTCTGGTAGTAGCGCTTGCTGCTGCCGCGCGTCGACAGGCTCACACCCAGCTTGTACACGGGACTGAACGCATGGCTGTACAGCGCCGAGGCACTCCATTTATGGTGGGCCGTGCCGTCGATGACGACGGTGTTCATGCGGTCCGTCTTCTCGTCATACAGGTGGGCCTTCGTGTCGAGGTAGCTGTAGGCGCCGTTCAGCGTCAGTTCCGGCAACACACGGTACGACAGCGTGACATCGACACCGCACGTGCGCGCGTCATCCATATTCTTATACATGCGCGCCTGCACCTTCGTACTACCGTCGCCCATATAAGCTTGCGTCACGCCTGGCGGAATCTCGCTTTCCGACACGTTCACCAGTGCTATCATCCGGTCGAGCTTGTTCAGATACGCCGTCACGGCAGCCGTAAAGCACCGTCCACGATATTCCACGTTGGCAGAGTAATAGTTGCTGGTCTGGGGATCGAGGTTGACGTTGCCGATATTGAAGAACGTGCTGCTGCCCATGATGTGGAGATAGCGATAGTGCAGTTCCTTGACGGTAGGTGTCTTAAAGCCCTGACTCCAACCCAGACGGAAGCGGAAATCGCCAATGGAGGCCATCGTGCTGACCTTCGGCGTCAGTCGGAATCCGAAGTTATGGTTGTCCACCAGTCGCAAACCAGCCGTGATGTTCAGCCACTTCAGGTGGTTCCACTCGTCCTGCACATACACGGCACCCGTCCAGTCGTCGGCCGTTCCCGTCTCCGTGCGCTCGGGGGCTTTCAGGTAGTCGTAGCGGTATTCCGCACCGGCATTCAGCATATTGTCGTAAGGCAGATTGAAGATGCCCTTCAGTTGTGCCATCACGCGCTGCTGGTCGCTCTGCAACTTGCTCTGACCGGGCATCATCGCCACCGAGAACCATTCGCCGTTCTGGTCGCCATACTCCTCGCCCTGCAACAACACGTAGTCGTAGTGCTTTGCCGTATAGTCGTAATAATAGGCGTGCTTGTTCCAGTCCACGTCCAGGGTGATGTTATTCCACTTGCCGCCCACCGATGCCGACGCATTGTTGTAGCGCAGGTCGTAGGTATAGACGTCGCAACTGGGGTGACGGCCGTTCTGCGGGCGCAGGATGTTCTTTTTATAATACGAACCCTCGGCATACAGCTCCAGCCCCTTCATCGGCTGATACGTCAGTCGCTCGGCCACCTGCCAGTTACGGTATTCGTTCACCGTCTTGTTCCTACTGTCTGTCAGCAACATGCCCTCGGCCCATTCCTCGGCAGTATTCTGCCATCCGTCGTTGCGTTGCAGCTGGAAGTTCGTCTGGCTGTTGAATTTGCCCACGGTGAATGCCACCGTGTTATGCTGGCGCAGGTCGTTATGCGTGCCGTAGCGCGTGCTGTTGTCCACATAGAACCCCGCCTCGCTGTGCTTCTTCGTGATGATATTGATGACACCCGCCATCGCGTCGCTGCCGTACAGCGCACTCTGCGCACCCTTCACAATCTCTATCTTCTCGATGTTCTGCGGGTCGATGAGCCCAAGGTCGTTCTCACCGCCCACATCGCCGTGGATGCGCTTGCCGTCCACCAATATCAGGATATAGCTGTTGCCCAGTCCGTTCAGCTGCATCTGACTGCCCATGTCGCCCTCGTTGAAGGCAAACGACGCCGTCAGGCCTGCGAGGATTTCCTCCAGACTCTTGCCGCCATACTGACTCAGCATCTGTTGTGTGATGACCTCCGTCTGCACGGGCGCATCCTTCAGCAGGTGACGCGTACCAGTACCCGTCACTACCACCTCCTCGATGCTGTCCTGACGCCAGATGTCCGTCTGCGCCCATGTGCCAATAGCCAACAGCCAAAGGCAAAAAGCCATTTTCTGTCTCATTGTCAATTGTCTCTACTCTTTCCGCACCGCTAACTCCTGAGCGGACGTACTTTCCAGTTATAGGCAGGTCTTCTGACTTTCCCCAGTCTACCTTACCTTCCCGACTCTTGTCAGTGGCGTTATACAAGCAGACCCTTTCTACGGGGGATTACAGCTGCAGGAACAGTCCCGGACTCTCACCGGATTCCCTTACATCAGGCGGCATCAGCCACCAGATTGCCATATTCGCCTGCGAAGGTACGAAAAAAAAACGAACCCACCAAACGATGAGCCCATTTTTTTTGTAGTCGCTCCTAAAATGCGAGTGTTTAATACTCTGTCACCTACCCTCACTGTGTCCGCCAGTGTCTGCCACTCTGCCCGCCAATGTCGGGGCGACATTGCTTGAATCGTGGCCATCGATTCGGCAGCAGAACACCTGCTTGGGCGTAAAATTGCGAAAATTCTTGGAAATCAAGTGTCGCAACCGAGGGTTGACGCTGAGCCAGAATCTGAGCTTCTTCATTGCCGTTTCCTTCGTACTTCAGCAGCTCTTTCCAGAATGCCTTTTTCCTTTCTTCCAAATCCTGCTTCGCGCGCGCGTCTGAATGTCGCGTTTTCTGCACTTTTTCTTTTTTATTTTTTTCTTTTCTATGGGGTGCAGGGGCCGTCTTTTCTTTGTTCTTTTTGCTTTTTAGCTCTTTTAAGAACAAATTTACGCGGAAATCCTTGGCGAAAAAATTGTACCATTCCTTCGCAATCTGCTTCTCGGCAGGCACCATCAGACGGTACAATTCCACTGCCGTGTACAGGTGGTAGAGCAGTGACCTGCACTGCCTTGCTATTTCAAATGTTTAAAATTTATGACTCTATTTTGCATAATAAAGCCTCACCGCCCTGATGGAGGGTGAGGCTATGAAGTTGTTGTACTGTTCGTTTATCTCAGCTCATCGCTGCCTTCCAAGCCGTCAAGGGCCCAGACAATTTCTTCGGGGTTAGTCGTAAGGCCAGTAGCCGCAGGCGAGCTGCCGGCAAGGATTTGACACTGCTGCTGTAGCACGACTACGCGCACCGTTGGTTTCATATATTCTCTTTTCATATTGCTTTTCTTTATTTAGTCCCCAACTCTCCCCCTAAACAGGGGGAGGCGGAGGGGGTCTTTTCCTTTAGCAGGATTCTCTACACGGCGGCCTTGCAGGTCGAAGACGCCCTCGGCCTTATTCGTGAGATTCGTGTTATTCGTGTTCACTTCAATAATGCCCGTCGTGTTCTCGTCGTTGTCCTCGCCGAAGTTCAGTTCGTAGCTGCTGATGGCAGGAGCGCCAGCGACTGAAGGAATATCGAAGTATGCGCGGAAGCTGTTGAGCGTGCGGTCAGTCTTGGCATAGCCCAGCTTGTTGCCGGCAGCCAGCAACACGATGCTTTTGCGGTTGGCGTCGTTGATAGCCAGCGGAGCGTAGTTGCCTACAAACGAGCCGCCTGCAAAGTTAACAGGATTCTCCGTATTGTCGATAGTCACATTGTTGAATGTCGGGTTGACGATGTCGGCGTGCGATGTCGTCGTGGTGGTCATCTTCGGAACGGCGTTGTCGTTGACGACTTCCCAGTTTTCACTGCCGAGGTTGTCTTTATAGACCAGCTTGCTTGCAGCCCAATTACTGGCGTCAGTGCCCTGTGCAGTATGGAAGGTCGTTTTATAGTAGAGTTTATCGGTATATACCGTTGCATTATCACTGTTTTTACGATAAAAAGTAAAACTGTTGTTCGGGTTCATTGTAATGTCTGCTGACGGAGCAAACAGACAACTGGTAAGGGAAAGCGTACCACTGTTAACGCAGCCCACAAAACCAGCGTTACCGCCAGCGTTGCTGTTGTTGTTGTTGCCCTGCAACAACTGACCATTGAATAGACAGTTTGAAATCGATACTGTGCCCGTATTAATTCTTCCTATCAAGCCACCGTATTGACCATAATATGTACCATTAGGATGATGATAATTTTCTGTGATGGCGACACTGCTTATACAATTCTGAATCGTCACTGTGCCTTCGAGGACACGGGCAACCAATCCTCCAGCAGTTTGCCCTGATGTCGTGATACTGCCTGCAACACGGAGATTCTTAATCGTTGCGTTGACGGCATAGCGGAAAGGACCATTATTATTAGTAGATGAATTGATGCCGACCGTCAGTGTACGTCCGTTACCGTCGAAGGTTCCTTTGAAGGAATTATATGTGGATGTGGAGTTTATGTAAGTACCAACCATTTTCTCCACAGGATCCAAGTTGTTGTCGAAGTCGGAAGCCAGCATCACGACCTTGCCCTCATAATCGTTACCTCCATTGACAGCATCAGCGAAGGCGTCCCAGTCGGCTTTGTTGCTGATAAGAAGGTCGTATTCGGCGTCGGACTTCCACCTTGCGATGTACGGCTTTCCGGCTTCAATCGTCGTGGCGTCCGTGAAGTTCAGCGTCAGCTTACCGTCGCCGTCGAGTCCCGACGTCGAGCCGTTCAGCTCCTTGATGGTGAGCTCGGCCAGTGGCGAAGCGGCAATCTCTGCAGCCGTCAGCGAGAACGGCAGCGTCAGCGTGTTCCAGTCGCCGTCGACGTAGATGGTGCGGCCCGAGAGCGTCACGTTATATATGTCGCCGGTTGCGCCAGCCGTCGCGATATCGGCTTCGTTGTCCGTCATGTTGCCCAGCGTCAGCGTGGTTATAGCGCTCCACTGCGCCACCAGCGTAATATCATCGTTCACCGCCGTGCTGAAATCGTAGGCAACGCCGCCCTGCGTCCAGCCTCTGAAGTTGTAGCCGTCACGCGTCGGTGCCGTCGGCTCGCTGGCTGTTGAGCCGAGAGCTACGCTCTGTGTCGATACCGACGAGCCGCCATTAGCGTCGAAGGTGACGGTAGCGCCCGGCACATACTTGCCGGTGGTCTTGAATTCATAGGCAGTAATATTCGTTGTTTCACCGCTGCGGGCGAACTTCTTGCCTGATACGAAATATGGGCTTAAATGTAAACCATTGTGGTCGATAAAATCGTCAGCATTTGTCCAACCCACGGTAACCGTGTAACCGGTTTTCTCTCCGTGATTTCCAGGACCAATGGCATAGGGTGATCTTGTACCCTTACGTGCCGTCACCTTTCCGCCGTTGATGACGAGGGTGATGCCAAAGCCGTAGGAGTCTTCGACCTGTGTGTAACTGCCGCCGATGCCCGCTGCATCGTATCCGCCAGTGGCATTGACGATGCCGCCATTGATAGTTACGGAACCGCCCTTGTAGTTTCCCATTGAGCCGTGATCAGCTTTATATGACCCACCAATGCCCGCTGCGTCGGTTGCGCCAGTAGCATTGACGGTACCGCCATTGATAACCAGTTCGCCAAAACTAAGGGATCCGATGCCTGAACAATGATATTCAATTCCATTTATTGTAATGAAAGCTCCCGTAGCGGTGAGCGTTCCGCTGCCATTGATGGTCAACTTTTTACCGCTGTCCAGCTCGATGCCTTGGCTGGCGGTGAGTGTCTTGCCCGCGCTGAGGTAAAGCGTCACGTTGCCCCTCACGAAGATGCGGTCGTTGATTGTCACATTGCTTGTCACGTTGTACGTGTTGCCGTCCGTCCACTCCGTCGTCGAACTGGTGACGGTTACATCTGCTGCCCAAGCCCCAACGGAGGTGAGCATCGTCATGAGTAGCATCATAGCCACTCGCCTTGCGCCGCACAGCCCCTTGGCCGTCGGCACCGAGAAAATTCTCATAATGGTTTCTTTTTTCATAATGATTGAAATTATTATTAATGATTCGATTGTACGTCGGTTAAAGTCGGCGATAATTCGTTTGCAAGGCTGCGGTTAAGCGAGAGCCATGATGCTTGCATCAATGGCCGAGCGTGAGCAGTCTCGCGAATTCGTTGGCAAAGTTACAAAGAATTTCGTTAATAATCGTTACCCCCCCCCTAAATAATGTTAACAGAGTGTATTTTTAACAATCTATCAGAAAAAAAACAAAAAAACCTCCACGAATCTCACGACCGGTGGAGGATAATTGTTTAACAATTTAAATACTTTACTGATATGTAAAAGTATTATTTACGGCACAAAGATAGTACAAATTTTCGGTGATAGCAAAGAAATGAGCCGAAAAAGGAAAAAAACGTAACGAACGTTAAAGTCGTTTTACATCCTTTAACATTTGCGGGGGCAAAAAAGGTCTTTTGGCTCAAAGGTTCCACTGGTTTTGGGGTTCATCTTAGCAAAAAAAATCATTTCTTTGGCAAAGTCACAAATAAAAACCGAAAAAAATGCATAAAAATAAGAAAAAAAAGTGTATCTTTGCAAGCAAATTCGTGTTGTTATGAAACTGTTCTTCAAGAAAAAAAATATCACCGGATACCCGCGGTCGTTTGCGAAACGACTGACGTGGCGCATCATGCTCAGGATGATTCTCATCATGATCATCCCCGTGTTACTACTGTTTTGGTTGACCTACGCTATCGTAGCCTTTGGCGTCGCAGGACTCTGCGACCGTTTATTGAAGGGTGAGAAGGAGGAGGTTCGACGCATCGCGTCAGACCTCTACATGGCGTCCACCAATACGGCGGCGTTCATAGAAGACGACCTGAGCAATCCCGACCGCATGCATGACATCATCAACAGGATGGTGAAGCTGAACCCATATATGCGCAGCTGCGGCATCTACTTCATCGAGAACTACTACCCCAAGAAGGGACGCCTGTTTGCGCCCTACGCCACACGGCGCGACAGCACGACCATCATTGAGTCGCAGAACGCCATCGACCAGGGGAACAACTATGTGAAGGACGAGTGGTTTAAGAATGCCATTGCGAGCGAAAAAGGCTACTGGACCAAGCCTTTCTTCGACAACGACAGCGCACGGTCGCCACTGGTGTCGTACCTGTTGCCCATCCGCGACAAGAACCACCGCGCGGTGGCCGTACTGGGCGTGGACCTGTCGCTGGCGTGGTTGAACGAGAAGATACAGCCTATGAGTACCATCCGCCGGGCGAGAGCCGAGAAGGAATGGGACCCGTCGCTAATCATGTACTATTACATGACGGACAGCACAGGTACCATCCTGGTGCACCCGGACGCCCCACGCATCGTCAGCAAAAACATATACGACTACATCACCGAGGGTTCCTATGAGCATTATATCCAAATGTCTATCGAAGAAAGACTGGACGACAGGATGGTGATTGACGGGGAAAAAGTCCTTGTCTGCGCACAGAAGGTGAAACATACCGACTGGACCATCGCCATCGTGGTACCCTCTTTGATAATCGATATCATTGGCTACATCGTTGCGGGCATCGCCATCGCGTCCATCCTAATAGGCATGCTGGTGGTGTATTTCTTCGGACGCCGCGCCATCAAGAAAAATGTCAAGCCACTCACGCTGTTGGCAGCAACGGCCGACGAGGTGGCAAAGGGTAACTTCCAGACGGCATTGCCTACCATCAACACCCACGACGAGATACACCGCCTGCGCGACTCGTTCGGGAACATGCAGCGTTCGCTGGTGAACTACACGGAGGATCTGCGTGCCACCACGGCGCAGAAGGCGTCGATGGAGAGCGAGCTGAAGATTGCCCACGACATCCAGATGTCGATGTTGCCCAAGACATTCCCACCCTACCCCGAGCGCAACGATATCGACATCTACGGTTCGCTGAAACCTGCGAAGGGTGTCGGCGGCGACCTCTTCGACTTCTACATCCGCGACGAGAAGCTGATTTTCTGTATCGGCGACGTGTCGGGCAAGGGTGTTCCAGCCTCGTTGTTTATGGCCGTCACGCGTTCGTTGTTCCGCAACATCTCGGCCCACGTGGCGATTCCGTCGGAGATTATGCGAACGCTGAACAATGCCATGTCGGAAGGCAACGAGACGAATATGTTCGTCACCGTATTTATCGGTGTGCTCGACCTGCAGACGGGTTTGTTGCGTTACTGCAATGCCGGTCACGACGCGCCGCTGCTAGTAGGGCGCGACGTCGGTGCCCTGTCGTGTGAGCCCAATCTGCCTATTGGCGTAGTGGCAGGCTACGAATACACACAGCAGGAGGTGAGCATCGACCCGAAGACCACTATCTTCCTCTTTACCGACGGACTGAACGAGGCCGAGAACTATGAGCATGCACAGTTTGGCGACTTGCGCATCTGGAATCTGGCCAAACTGTTGCTTGACGAACAGCGTCACCAGCCGAAGCACATGATAGATGCGATGGCCAATGCCGTACATACATTCGTAGGCGAGGCTGAACAGAGCGACGACCTGACGATGCTGGCCATTCAGTATATGCCTTAGTCGTTAACGTGTCTTAGTCGTTAACGATGCGGATGCGGCCCTGAGGCTGGGCGTAGGCAGTGCCGGTAGTACCGCCGAGTACTTTGCCGAGGTAGTCGGCAAGGGCTTCGTAGTAGCGCAGGGTACTCTCGTAGAGTACGGGACACGGTTTGAAACAATCGAAGAAACCGCCGCCTACGTGGTTGTAGTCCGTGACAGCCACGCTATAGGTGTGATGAGGGTCGATGGGCTTGTAACTGCCATCGGCCTGCAACACCTCGACGTCGGTGACACAGTGGCGCTTGGTATGGAGGGTGAAGCGCAATCCGGACACTTGCGGGAAGTTGCCGTCGAGCACGGGAGCCATCGCCGTACAGCGCGTGAGCATGGCCTGTATCTGCTGACCACTGACGGCAATGCGGCGCAGGGTGTTGTCGTAGGGTAGCATGCCGATGACGTCGCCGTAGGTGATGTCGCCGCGGCGGATGTCGTTACGGATGCCACCACCGTTCTCCATACCGATGTCAGCCTTCATGGCATAGCGGTAGGCGTCGGCCACGATGTCGCCGGCATTGGTCTCCACGCCACGGACCTTCATCTGGTCGTTCTCGTCGGTCACCTCGAGGGTATAGTCGCTATGGGCCACCTTCTTCGACGTGACGGCTTTCACCAATTGGCGAATGCTGTCGGTGACGGCACTGACACGGGCGTTTTCGTAGGGGATTTCCTTGGTTTTGAGAAGGTGCGTCGTCATGCGACCGTCGGGGGTGATGAGCAGTTTACCGATGTTGGCAAACTGAGTGCCGGTCTGTGTGACGATAATGTCGTGACCATCGAGATTCTTGACGGGCACACCCTCGAAAATCTCGTGGGAATGGCCGTCGAGCACGACATCGATGCCACGTGTGTTGTTGACGAGCAGGTGGGAATTGAAGCCCAGCGACTGGGTGGTTTCACCGACGTGGGAGAGCAGCACCACGTAGTCGGCTCCCTCGCTGCGGGCTTTGTCGACGGCCTGCTGGATGAGCTGATAGAAGGTCTTCGGCTTGAGGTCGTAGAGCAGGATGCCGTTGGTGTCGTAGAAGGAATAGCCCTCGAGGATCATCGTCTCGGGCGTGGTGGCTCCGACGAAGGCAACCTTCTTGTCGCCGTACTGATGGATGACGTAAGGTGCATAGTAAGGTTCAGGGGCGCCGGCATCGAAGAAATTGACGCACGTCACGGGGGCTCCGATCTGTTCCAGCAACTGACGCATGCGGGGCACGCCGTAGTCGAACTCATGGTTACCCAGCGTCAAGGCGTCGTAGTCCATCAGCTGCATGATGTCGGCAATATACTGTCCCTTCGAGATGGCTCCGGTGGTGTTGCCCTGCAGGAAGTCGCCCACGCAGACTGCACCGGCATAGGCCGTATCCGAACGATTGATGGCGTCGCGCAGTCCGGCCATTGTCTGGTAGCCGTCGATGCCGCAGTGGACATCGTTTTCGTAGAGTATCACGATGCTCTTCTGAGCAACATTGGTCTGGCAGCCCAACAGGAGGACTACGGCGAGGAGGAAGGTATTCTTGATTATCTTCATGACGGTTATATCGTTGAATTATTGTTTTCTGCGGCAAAAGTACGAAAAAAAAGCGGACCGACCAAACGTCGAAGCGTTTTTTTTATGCGGCGGGACTAAACCTTTCGGAGATTGCGACGTCAAAGAAATAAACAAAAACTAAATGCAGGGTCTACGTTATACAATTCTATTGATGGCGTGCGTCTGGGGAATACTCGGTATGAGTGGTCAGACGCGCAAGGACAGCGTGGAAAAAGTCAAGACGCTGGAGGGTGACACCATTGCCGAGGTAGTGGTGACAAGAAACGTGCCGAAAATGGTCATCAAAAACGACACGGTGGTGTATAATGCCGACGCCTACCAGGTGCCCGAGGGGTCGGTGATTGAGGCACTGGTGGAAGCCTTGCCGGGCGCAAAGATTGACGACGACGGCAAGATCAGTATCAACGGCAAGGACGTGAAACGCTTCAAGATGGACGGGCGCGACTTTATGACAGGCAATAACGACGCGGTGATGAAGAACCTGCCGTCGTACGTGGTGGATCAGGTGAAGGCCTATGACGAGAAGAGCGACCTGAGCCGGATGACGGGTATCGACGACGGTAACGACGACTTTGTGCTGGAGTTTGTGACGAAGCGCAGTGCCCGTCGCGGCCTGCAGGCCAATCCCGACGTGGGCTATGGTACGCACAACCGCTACGGCATCCGCCTGACGGCCATGAAACCTTTCGGCGACGTGCGCTACACGTTTATGGGTAATGCGAACAACGTGAACGACCGCAACTTCACTGGTCGTGGCGGTCGCGGACGCGGCAACGGCCAGGGTCAGCGTGAGACGAAGACTGCCGCACTGGACGTGAGCTATGAGAAGCAGAACAAGTTGAAGTTGAGCGGTCGCGTAACGTGGAACCACAACGACGCCGACAACTGGAACAAGACGGGTTCCGAGAGTTTTGTCATCACGCGTGGCGGTGCTTTCTCGAACAGTGTCAACCAGAGTTACTCACGTGCCAACAACTGGACGGGCAACATGAACCTGCAATGGACCATCGACTCGCTGACCACCCTGTCGTGGCGCCCGGACGTCAGTTTCAATACCAACGACAGTCGCAGCCACAACACGTCGGCATCGTTCAATGCCGATCCATACAAATATGTCAGTGACCCGCTGAGCATCGAGGGTCTGCGGACGCTGGACGAAGACTCGCTGGTGGTGAACAGTCGGCAGAACAAGTCGCTGGGTTATGGCGACGGCAACAACATCAACTCACAATTGCAACTGTTCCGCCGCATCGGACGCAAGGGGCGCAACGTGGCGCTGAGCTTCGGATTCAGCTATCGCGACGGTGACAACCAGAATGCCAGCCTTTCGGCGGTACACCTCTATCAGCAGAAGAATATTCAGGGTCTGGACTCCCTCTATCAAACCAACCGCTATAGCGTGTCGCCCAACAAAAACCTGAACTATTCGCTGGGCATCACCTATACCGAACCCCTGTTGACGTGGCGCTCGGAACGGCAAGCAAATGCTGCCGAAGGTTTGCGTTCTCCCGACGCTGCAGAAGGTTCTCGCCCGGGAGCATCCCCGCAGAGAGGAGGCGGTCGCGGTCCTTTCGGAAGGGGTAACGGACCACGCGGATTCGGACAGCAGGGACTTTTCCTACAGCTGAACTACCGCTACCAATACAGTCATCAGAAGAGCGACCCACTGACCTACGACTTCCCCGACTATACGGAGGAAGCCTTTGCCCAGGTGTTGAACGAATACCGCGACTGGGCGACGCTCTTCGGCTTTCTGGACAATCCCTATGAGAGCTATCTCAGTCGCGAGCTGAGCCGCTATTCCGAGCGTACGGAGTATAGCCATACTGCCGAGGTGCAGCTGCGCTACGTACGTGACAAGATGAACATGAACGTAGGCGTGGCGCTGTTGCCTGAACGTTCACACTTCGTCCAGAACTACCTGAACACCCTTGTGGATACCGTCCGCACCGTGACAAACATCTCGCCAACGCTCAATATGCGCTACCGATTCAACCAGCAGACGAATCTGCAGGTTACCATGCGCGGTCAGACGCAACAGCCCAGTATTACGCAACTGCTTGAAATATATGACGATACGGACCCGCTGAATATCAACGTCGGTAATTCCGGACTGAAACCTTCGTTCAACACCAACCTGCATGTAAACTTCCTGATGATGCGCCGTCCGAAGACCGTTATCGACGCTGACGGTTTCGAGGTTCCCAAGAATCAGCGCAACTGGAGTTTCAACAGCAATGCCGGATGGCAGATAACCACCAACGCGATAGGCAATGTCGTGACCTACAATGAGACGACAGGCGGACGCATCTCGCGACCGGAGAACATCAACGGCAACTGGAACGCCAACATCGGCATAGGCTTCACCTTCAGTCTCGACACGCTGAACCTATGGGATGTCACCGGTTCGCTGAATGCAAGGTATGATCACCGCGTGGGCTACGTGAACATCAACCGCACGGCCATCGCCGAACGAAACGTGACACATACCTACAACATCAATCCTGCCCTCTCGCTGAACTACCGCAACAAATGGTTCAGTTTCTCGCTGAACGGACGCACCACCTACGCACGCACCGACAACCAGCTGCAGGCGTCGAACAACCTGACGACGTGGAACTTCCAGTATGGTGGCAGTACGAAGGTGACTTTCCCCTGGGGCTCGAACCTGTCGACCGATATGCACATGTTCAGCAAACGCGGCTATAGCGATGAGAGTCTGAACACCAACGAACTGCTGTGGAACGCACAGCTGTCGCACAGCTTTTTGCGTGGAAAGGTGCTTACCGTCATGTTGCAATGGTACGACATCCTGAACCAGCAGACAAACTTCACACGTATCGTCAATGCCAACGGTATTCGCGACAACGAGGTGAACGCCATCAATTCGTACGCCATGCTGCACGTCAGTTACCGACTGAACCTGTTTGGTGGCAGAAACGGTGGTCGCGGCGAAGGACGCAGAGGACGTGGAGGCTGGGGCGGCGACCGTCCTCCCGGTGGTTTTCCGGGCGGCGATTTCCCGGGTGGCGGCTTCCCTGGAGGCGGCTTCGGCGGTGGCGACCGGCCATTTTGAAACCGTTTTGAAACAATAAAAAAGCTAAAAAGGATGGGGTGATATTTGGTCAGTCCATCTTTTTTTTGTACTTTTGCAGCCTATTATATATAAAAGAGACGAAAAAAATGGGAAAGATTATCGCATTAGCAAACCAAAAAGGTGGCGTCGGAAAGACTACGACGACCATCAATCTGGCTGCTTCACTGGCAACTCTGGAAAAGAACGTCCTCGTGGTGGACGCCGACCCGCAGGCTAACGCCTCGAGCGGTCTTGGTGTCAACATCCAGGAGGTGGAGTGTTCACTCTACGAGTGCATCGTCAACAAATCTGACGTGCGTGACGCTATCTATACAACCGATATTGAACGACTGGACATCATCCCGAGCCACATTGACCTGGTAGGTGCCGAGATAGAGATGTTGAACATGGAGAACCGTGAGAACATCATCAAGGAAACACTGGAGCCGATACGCAAGGAGTACGACTACATCCTGATAGACTGTTCGCCCTCGCTGGGCCTCATCACGGTGAATGCGCTGACAGCCGCCGACAGCATCATCATCCCCGTGCAGTGTGAATATTTTGCACTGGAGGGTATCACGAAGTTGCTGAGCACCATCAAGATTGTGAAGAAACGTCTGAACCCGCAGTTGGAGATTGAGGGTTTCCTGCTGACGATGTACGACCAGCGTCTGCGTCTGGCAAACCAGATATACGACGAGGTGAAGCGCCACTTCCAGGAGTTGGTGTTCAAGACCGTCATCCAGCGTAACGTGAAGTTGTCAGAGAGTCCTTCGCACGGACTGCCCGTCATCCTGTATGACGCCGATTCGACGGGAGCCAAGAACCATCTGGCTTTGGCGAAAGAAATAATCAACAAGAACAGCTAATAGCCAACCGCTAGAAGCTAAAAGCAAAGAATATGGCAGTAAAGAAGAAATTCGACAGGAGCGTACTGGGCCGCGGGCTGGATGACATCAGCACCGGTCGTGGACTGGACGCACTGATAGACACCCACAGCGAGGTGCACACCGAAGGTTCATCGAACCTAAACGAAGTGGAAATCGCACTGATAGACCCCAATCCCAACCAGCCTCGTAGGGAATTTGACCAAGAGGCACTGCAGGAGTTGGCGACGAGCATTCGCGAACTGGGCATCATCCAGCCCATCACACTGAGAAAGATGGATGGCGGACGTTACCAGATTATTGCCGGTGAGCGCCGTTGGAGAGCTTCACAACTGGCTGGATTAACAAAGATTCCCGCCTATATCGTGACGGTTGAAGACCAGAACGCAATGGAAATGGCGCTGGTGGAAAATATCCAGCGTGAGGACCTGAACGCCATCGAGATAGCGTTGGCCTACCAGCATCTGGCTGAGGCGACAGGTATGACGCAGGCAAAAATTTCGGAGCGCGTGGGTAAGAGCCGCGCCGCCGTGACGAACTACATGCGACTGCTGAAGTTGCCCGCACAGGTACAGATGGCGCTGAAGAACCACGAGATTGAGATGGGTCACGCCCGTGCGTTATTGGCCATCGACAGTCCGTCGCAGCAGATCAAGCTTTTCCGCGAAGTCCAGCAGCAACAGTATTCCGTTCGCAAGGTCGAAGACCTGATCAACGCGCTGAAGAGCGGTGATGACGTAAAGACCGCCAAGGGCAAGATAGCCGCGAAGTCGCAGTTGCCCGAGGAATTTAACATCCTGAGAGACCGCCTGGCACAGTTCTTCCAGACGAAGGTGCAGATGACCTGTTCGCCTAAGGGCAAGGGAAAAATCACCGTGCACTTCGACAACGAGGAGCAGCTGGAGCAAATCATGAATGCACTGGACAGTGTGAACAATTGATAATTGAACGTTGAACTTTGAACGTTGAACATTGAGAGTTAAAAGTTATATACGCAGAGTGTTGTTTGTGGTTGTGCTGTTGACGGCAGGCCTGAACGCCTATGCGCAGCAAGAGGACGAGATTATAGCCGACTCCGTGGTGGTGCAGGCTGTGCAGACCACAGACAGCATCACGTCGGTCGTCGTCGAGAAAGCCAAGAAGCTGCGTCCGAAGCGTGACTGGAACACGTGGAAGCCGAATCCCCAGCGGGCACTATGGCTGGCATTGGTCATACCAGGTGCAGGACAGATATATAACCGCAAATTCTGGAAACTGCCCATCATCTACGGTGGATTCATGGGGTGCATCTACGCACTGACATGGAACAATATGATGTATAAGGACTATTCGCA
The DNA here is from genome assembly GCA_902774925.1 of uncultured Prevotellaceae bacterium. Lineage (GTDB taxonomy): Bacteria > Bacteroidota > Bacteroidia > Bacteroidales > Bacteroidaceae > Prevotella. The sequence continues at coordinate 48,408 of CACYKE010000028.1, forward strand.
GGCTTATCTGGATCTCATGGACGACGACCCGGGAACGTGCTCGTACAACAAGTTCCTGCATCTGGGCAAACAAATTCAGACAGAGGCCGACGAGGAACGGTACAAAAAGATTTTCAAGAGTCGTAAGGACAAGTATCGCCGTTGGCGCGACATGAGTTTCTTCGTCATGCTGGGTGTCTATGCGTTCTCTGTCATCGATGCCTACGTGGACGCTGAGCTCTCGCAGTTTGACATTTCTAAAGACCTGAGTCTGACGGTGGAGCCCGCAGTCATGCCGAATCACAATGGCGGTGATTGGTTGGACAGCCAGTCGCTAGGCGTAAGTTGTAAGTTGAATTTTTAAAGAAGATATATGAAAAAGAAGGTATTATTGATGATATATGCCCTGATGATGGCCAGTATGGCGTCGATGGGTCAGGTAGTGACGGAGGTTGACGCAGAGGATGATGACGACATCGATGAAGCGGACGAGCTGGTAGTGACCGACCAGAGCGGCAACGAGGAAATCATTGAGTTCCCCGAGGCAATGACCTACGACCTGGACTCGCTGCTGAGCCTCTATATGTCGCAGACCTATCTGGGCGAGGCGGACGACTGCAACATGCAGGACGTAAATCCAACATACACCCGCGAGGAGTATATCGAACGTCTGAGCCGTATGCCGACCATCATGGAGATGGCCTACAACGACGTCGTGCAGAAATTTATCGACCGTTACAGCGGCCGTCTGCGCCACAGCATCAGTTATATGTTGGGCGCATCGAACTTCTACATGCCTATCTTCGAGGAAGCATTGGAGATGTATCAGTTGCCGTTGGAACTGAAATACCTGCCCATCATTGAATCAGCATTGAACCCCAAGGCCGTAAGTCGCGTGGGAGCAACGGGACTGTGGCAGTTTATGATCGGCACGGGTAAACAGTACGGCCTGCAGGTGAACTCACTGGTAGACGAACGTCGCGACCCTGTGAAGTCGTCGTACGCCGCTGCACGCTACCTGAAAGACCTCTATAAGATTTTCGGCGACTGGAATCTCGTCATCGCCGCTTATAACTGCGGACCCGAGAACATCAACAAAGCCATTCGCCGCGCCAATGCCACCACAACGAAGAACGAGGACGGCGAGGCTGCACCGATAAACAAGGACTACTGGCACATCTATCCCTATCTGCCACGCGAGACACGAGGCTACGTGCCGGCATTCATCGCTGCCAACTACATCATGACCTACTATTCGCTGCACAATATCTGTCCTATGACAACCCGTCTGCCGGCCAAGAGCGACACCGTGATGGTGAAGCGTAACGTACACTTGGAACAGGTGGCCGAAGTATTGGGACTGAACATTGACCTGTTGCGCTCGCTGAATCCACAATACCGTCGCGACGTAGTGCCCGGAACTACGGAGCCCAGCGCCCTGCGTCTGCCGCTGACAGACACGGGACGATTCATCGATTTGGAGGATTCCGTATACAGCTACAAGGCCGACGAGCTGCTGACCAAGCGCATGGAGGTGGAAGTAAAGGACGACGTACCGACTTATTATCATAAGAGCAAACGCTACGCCCGTGGCAAGAAGGGACGTGCTGCCAAACGCGGCAAGGGACGTGCCAGCAAGCGTAGCAAAGCAACAGCCAAGCGCGGCAAGGCTGCCAAGACCAGTAAGCGTCGTGCTGCAGCACCGAAGAAGCGCAAGGCATCAAGCAGAAAGAGAAGGAGATAAGACTATGGATGAGGACATGATTCGTGAAGGAGCCGACGAGAAGTTGGTCAATGACGCATTCCAGCGACTGCTGGACACTTATTCTGCATCACGTCACAGGCAAAAGGTGGATATCATCACCAAGGCATTCAACTTTGCCAAGCAAGCCCACAAAGGCGTCAGACGGTTGAGTGGAGAACCATACATCATGCACCCCATCGCCGTCGCCCAGATAGCCTGCGAGGAAGTGGGACTGGGTTCTACCAGCATCTGTGCCGCATTGTTGCACGATGTCGTGGAGGATACCGACTACACCGTTGACGACCTGTCGAACATCTTCGGCCCGAAGATAGCACAGATTGTGGACGGACTGACGAAGATCTCTGGAGGAATCTTCGGTGAGCAGGCCTCAGCACAGGCCGAGAACTTCAAGAAGTTGCTGCTGACGATGAGCGAGGATATTCGCGTCATCCTCATCAAGATTTGCGACCGTCTGCACAACATGCGCACATTGGAGTCGCAGCCTGCCAACAAACAATACAAGATTGCCGGTGAGACGCTGTACATCTATGCGCCGCTGGCCCACCGCCTTGGACTCAACAAGGTGAAGTCGGAACTGGAGAACCTCTCGTTCCAATACGAGCATCCGGAGGAATATGCCGCTATCAAGGACAAACTGAAGAACACCGAGACTCAGCGCCGTGAACTGTTCGACCAGTTTACGGAACCCATCGAGGCCTCGCTGAAGGAGATGGGTATCAAATATGAAATCCGCGAGCGCGTTAAAACCCCCTACTCCATTTGGTCGAAGATGCAGAACAAGCACGTGTCATTCGAGGAAATCTACGACATCCTCGCCGTGCGAATTATCTTCACACCCGACCAGAGAGAGGAGGAAATCAACGAATGCTTCAAGATCTACGTCGCCATCTCAAAGATTTACAAGAGTCATCCCGACCGTCTGCGCGACTGGTTGTCACACCCCAAAGCTAACGGCTATCAGGCTTTGCACGTCACACTGATGTCGAAGCAGGGACGATGGATTGAGGTGCAGATACGTTCAGACCGCATGAACGAGGTGGCAGAGCAGGGCTTTGCCGCCCACTGGAAATACAAGGATGGCGAGCAGGCCGAATTCTCGGAGGACGAGAACGAGCTGAACGACTGGCTCCGCACCATCAAGGAAATCCTGGACGACCCGCAGCCTGACGCAATGGACTTCCTCGACGCCATCAAGCTGAACCTCTTTGCCTCAGAAATCTTCGTCTTTACCCCCAAGGGGGAAATCAAGACGATGCCCACTGGATGTACAGCGCTCGACTTTGCCTTCTCCATCCACACCTTCTTAGGCTCTCACTGCATCGGTGCCAAGGTGAACCACAAACTGGTGCCGCTGAGTCATAAGTTGGAAAGCGGTGACCAGATAGAGATTCTGACCTCCAAGTCGCAACACGTACAGCCTGCATGGATCAATTTTGTATCGTCGGCAAAGGCCAAGGCAAAGATTCAGGCCATCCTGCGTCGTAACAGTCGCGAAATACAAAAGAAAGGTGAGCAGCTGTTGAAGGAATTCCTGGAGAAGAACCAGATAGAATGCACGCTGAACGTCGTTGACCAGCTGGCGTCGTTCCATGAGGTGTACACCCGCGAGAAGTTCTATCAGGCAGTGGGCGAGAAAACCATCCTGCTGGGTGAGAAAGACCTCGACGAATTGCTGGGCAAGAATTCCGGCAAGAAAGGCTGGCGCAAACTCGTGCCCTTCCTCGGACGTAGCAAGCAGAAAACTCCGACGGAGCAGGAAAAGCAGGAATTGTTCACCGTGCCTGAGAAGTTCAACCGCAAAAAACCCATCTACATTAGCGAGGAAACTATCGGACAATATCAGTTCAAGCACTGCTGTCACCCCATTCCCGGAGACGACATCCTGGGATATATCGACAACAAGAACCAGATAGAAATCCACAAGCGTGCCTGTCCTGTGGCCGACAAGCTGAAGAGCGGTTTCGGCAACCGCATCCTTGATGCCAAGTGGAATATGCATAAAAAGCTATTCTTCGACGCCACCGTCCGCATTCAGGGTATCGACCGTATGGGTATCCTCGTAGATGTTTCGCGAGTCATCACCTCGCAGATGAACGTCAATATCCACAAACTCACCATCGGCAGCGACGACGGTCTGTTCGACGGCAGCATCGAGTTGCGCGTCCACGACCGGGAAGACACGAAGTCTATCATGGATGAGTTGAAGAAGATAGAGGGCATTCAGGAAGTCACGCAAATCATGTAACAACAAAACTACTACGACAATGAGAAAACTAATCTGCTTTATCTGTGCAATCTGTGGGGTTATCATTGCACAGGCTAAAAGTTACGACAACCCCGACACGCTCTTTGTGGCTCGCGACGGCACGGGCGAGTTCCGCAACATCAACGAGGCCATCGAGGTGTGCCGCGCGTTTATGGAGTATCACAAAGTCATCTTCGTCAAGAAAGGCACGTACAAAGAGAAACTCATCATCCCCCAGTCGCTTACCAACATTGAGATTTGCGGTGAGGACCGCGACAACACCATTATCACGTGGGACGACCATGCGAATATTCCTATGGCTTTTAGCAATTGGCCTTTAGCCATTAGCCAACAGCCAACAGCCAATAGCCAACAGCCAAAACTGGGGACTTTCCGCACTTTCACACTGAAAATCCAAGGCAGCAAGATTACGCTCAAGAACATTACCGTCGAGAACAACGCCGCACGTTTGGGACAAGCTGTGGCACTGCATACTGAGGGCGACCAGCTGACATTCATCAATTGCCGCTTCCTCGGCCATCAGGACACTATCTATACGGGTAACGCCAATACGCGGCTGTTCTTCAAGGACTGCTACATCGAGGGCACTACCGACTTTATCTTCGGTCCCTCGACGGCGTGGTTTGAGGGGTGCGACATCTTCTGTAAGGCCAATTCGTATATCACGGCAGCATCGACACCGCAGGATGTGCCGTATGGTTACATCTTCAACAACTGCCGCATCACCTGCGACAAAGGCATCGACAAGGTATATCTCGGACGTCCTTGGCGCGACTACGGCTATACGCTGTTCATGAACTGCGAACTGCCCCGCGAGATTCGTCCTGAGGGTTGGCATCAATGGCGTCCCGAGGCCGTCAAGACTGCCCGTTACTTGGAATACAACAATCGCGGCGAGGGTGCTGCCACCGACCAGCGCGTGCCCTGGAGTCGTCAGCTCACGAAGAAGGAGGCGCAGCAGATTACGCTGGAACGCGTGTTCAGCATCAACGACACCTGGAATCCGTCCTACACAAAGTAAATGGTTACAGAGAATCCATATATCAAGCAATTCCCCGACCTGATGGCAGGCAAGACGGTGCTTTACGTTCACGGCTTTGCCTCCAGCGGACAGTCGGGTACCGTACGACGCCTGCAGGAGGTACTGCCAGAGGCTCGCGTCATTGCTCCCGACCTGCCCATACATCCCCATGAGGCACTGGCATTGTTACACGACGTTTGCCAGCAGGAGAAGCCCGACCTCATCGTCGGCACATCGATGGGAGGTATGTTTGCCGAACAGCTGCGGGGCTACGACCGCATCTGCGTCAATCCCGCCCTCGCCATTGCCGAAACCATGCGGGCTCACGGACTGACGGGTACACAGCAGTTCCAGAATCCCCGTCAGGACGGCGTACAGGAGTTCTATGTCGATAAAGCCCTTGTCAAGGAATACCGCGAAGTGTCGGAACAGCGCTTCCATAATATGACCGACGACGACCGCCAGCGCGTCTACGGACTCTTTGGCGACGAAGACGAACTGGTGGATACCTACGACATGTTCCACGAACACTATCCGCAGGCCCTTTATTTTCATGGCGAACACCGCATGAACGACCGTTCGTTTATGCATTCCGTCCTGCCCGTCATCCGATGGATTGACGACCGCCAGCAACAGCGCGAGCGCCCTATTATATATATAGGTATAGAGACGATGATGGACAGCTACCGCAAACCCGTGTCGTCTGTTCAGAAAGCCGTGCGGCAACTCATCGAACGCTATCAGGTGCTCTTCGTGGCACCAGCGGAAGACACCGCTACAACAGATTCGTGGCTCACCGAGCATATCGGTGTACCCGCCTGGCGACATACTATCTACACCTACCGTCGCGACCTGCTCTACGGCGACTACCTGATAGCCGCCCCTAAACAGGGAAGGTCGGAGGGGGCTTTGGCCACTGTGTTGGAATACGGTTCGGAGACGTTCAAGACGTGGGAGGATATCATCGCATACTTTTCGCGTCTGGGCGGACAATAACACTGGCGCTCAACAGCCTCTGAAAAAGAAATAGGGGAATCCCTAAGCGCTTTTGGGGATTATCCCCATTGAGATATCAAAAAGAATGTGTACCTTTGCAACGTAAATCATTAACAATGTGACGCGTATGAAGAAGATGTTGTTTGTTTTAGCTGTCTCGACCATGTTGCTGAGCAGCTGTAGCACCTACACAGGACAGGGTGCTTACACAGGAGCAACGTTAGGCTCTATTCTGGGTTCCGCCATCGGAGGCATCTCGGGTGGTTGGCATGGTAGTCATGTTGGCGAGATTGTCGGTATGGCAGGCGGTGCAGCCGTAGGTGCGGCCATTGGTTCTGCTGCCGACCGAAAGGAGGCTGAGCGTTACGAGAACTATCGCCGTCAGCGCGAAGCCAACCGTTCTTCCCGTTACACAGATGATAATGACTATAGCGGTGCTGATGATTCGGGCTTCGACGCCAACAACAGGGGCGACGACCGCATTGAATTCGATGCTCCCGGGCCTCGCACTCAGGCGCAATCGGATACAACCGAGCAAAACGTAAAGGAAATCCGGATTACTTCTTCTTCGCCTCAGAATGGTGGCCAGCAGAAGCCTTCCTTTTCGCTTCAGCCTCTTCAGCCATAAGTTGCCACAGGGGTTTCATCTCTGTTGACCCCTCGTTGGTTTCCATCTCAAGTTCTGGAACGTCAATATCATCATCAGGCGGCATAAACGGCACAATGATGTCAGTGGCCTTCTGAACGGTAACCATCGCAACACCTTGTGAAATAATGCCTAGCTCTTTGGCAGCACGCCACGAGAGATCAATGATGCGTCCGCGAACAAACGGTCCGCGGTCGATGACGCGTACCAGCACACTCTTTCCGTTGGCAGGATTATACACCTTCAGCAACGTGCCGAAGGGATAATAACGGTGGGCACACGTCAGACTGTCCTTATGCAGACGTTCGCCACTGGCCGTCATGCGTCCGTGGAACTTCTGGGCATAAAACGAGGCTTTACCCTGTTGCACGTCCTGTGCGTTCAACGGGGTAAAACCTATGGTCATCAGTGTTGCTACAAGAGCTATCTTCAATAAATTCATTACACTATTCCCTGCGCGAGCATAGCTTTGGCGACCTTCATGAAACCTGCCACGTTTGCACCCTTGACATAGTTCACATAGTCACCTTCCTTACCATACTTCACACACTGTTCGTGGATGCCGGCCATAATCTGATGCAGGCGCATATCGACTTCATCGGCCGTCCAAGCCATACGCATCGAGTTCTGCGTCATCTCCAGACCGCTGGTAGCCACGCCACCGGCATTCACTGCCTTACCGGGCGCAAACAACTGGTGGGCATCCGTGAACTTGTTCACAGCCTCAGCCGTACAGCCCATATTCGATACCTCAGCAACACACAGCGGCTTCTGCGCCAGTATCTTGTCCGCATCGTCGCCATTCAACTCGTTCTGAGTAGCACAGGGCAGATAGATGTCAGCCTTCTGCTCCCAAGGTTTCTTGTTGGCAAAGAACTTCGAACCAGGGAACTCCTCCTCGTACGGCTGGCAGACGTCGTTACCACTGGCACGCAACTCCAGCATATACTCTATCTTTTCGTCGTCCAGACCTTCAGGGTCGTAGATGTATCCGTCAGGACCGCTGATGGTAATCACCTTCGCACCCAGTTCGGTGGCCTTCTTCGCGGCGCCCCACGCCACATTGCCGAAGCCCGACAGTGCAACGGTCTTGCCCTTGATGTCGAGGCCGTGGGTCTCCATCATGTGGTGAACGAAATACAATGCACCGTAACCCGTGGCCTCTGGACGTAGGATACTGCCACCCCACTCTATGCCCTTACCGGTCAGCGTAGCACCGTGGAACTGCGACGTCAGACGCTTGTATTGTCCGAATAGATAACCAATCTCGCGGGCACCCACACCAATATCACCAGCGGGCACATCCATATCCGGACCGATAATCTTATATAATTCCGTCATAAACGACTGACAGAACTTCATCACTTCGTTGTCGCTCTTGCCGCGGATGGAGAAGTCCGAGCCGCCCTTGCCACCGCCCATCGGCAGTGTGGTCAGCGCATTCTTAAAGGTCTGTTCGAAACCGAGGAACTTCAGGATGCTCAGGTTCACCGACGGGTGGAAACGCAAACCGCCCTTGTACGGACCGATAGCGCTGTTGAACTGTACGCGGTAACCGATGTTCACCTGTACCTCGCCTTTGTCGTCAACCCAAGGCACACGGAATGTCGTGATGCGCTCGGGCTCTACGATGCGCTCGATGATCTTTGCCTTCTCAAATTCCGGATGCTGGTTGTACACGTCCTTGATGGATTCCAACACTTCTCGCACTGCTTGCAGGAACTCCACTTCGCCTGGGTGTTTCTGCTCCAAGCCTTGCATGATTTTCTCTACGTTCATAGTAAAAGTCTTTAAGTTCTTTTATTGAGTTTATTAGTTAGTGACTTGTCATATTGATAGTTTCACAACGCAAAAATAGGGAATTTCCTTCAAACAGCAAAGGAAATTCCCAATTATTTTTGTTTTAAAGTTACTTTTTGTTAAATTAGGCGCAATGTGCCCATCAGATAAACCAGTCCGAAACCGAGAATCATCGAGATGATACCCATGATAATACCCAATACCGACATATCCTTCTGCTTCACGTAACCCGTAGCGAAAGCCAACGCGTTCGGCGGCGTAGAAATCGGCAGAATCATGGCCGACGATGCTGCGATGGCCACACCGATGAGTACGGTCGGAGTACCGCCGATGGGGTCGAGCTTGTCACCCATAGCACCACAGACCACTGCGAGGATAGGCATCAGCAATGCTGCCGTTGCCGAGTTCGAGATGAAGTTCGACAGCAGGTAGCAGATGAGTCCACCCATCAACAGAATCAGCAGCGGCGAGAATTCACCGAACGGAATGCTCTTCACGGCGTTGGCAGCCAGTCCCGAGGCGTTCAGTCCGTAACCCAGTGCGAAACCACCGGCCACCATCCAGATGACACTCCAGTTAATCTGCTCCAGGTCACGCTTGGTGATGACTCCCGTCAGGGCGAATACCATAAACGGAATCATGGCGACGGTATAAGAATTGATGCCGGTCACGCGATCCAGCAACCACAATGCCACCGTGACAAAGAAGGTGATGATGACAATCCACGAGTGGGCGCCTTCCTTCATGCCGTCCTCGATTTTCAGTTCGACGGTCTTCTGCGTGAATGGGAAGAACTTCAACAACAGGCGCCAGCTGATGAACAGCAGGACGATAACCAGCGGGAACATAAACATCATCCACTGACCGAAGCCCAAGCCGAGGTTCAATCCTTCGGGGTCGTTCAGGTATTTCAGCGCGATGGTGTTCGGCGGCGTACCGATAGGTGTACCCATACCGCCGAGGTTAGCAGCAATGGGGATTGACATAGCCAGCGCAATACGGCCCTTGCCCTCGGGCGGCAACTGGCGGAACACCGGCGTCAGGAACGTCAGCATCATAGCAGCTGTGGCGGTGTTCGACACGAACATCGAAAACAGTCCCGTAATCAGCAGGAATCCCAGCAACACCATCTCACTCCGCGTGCCGAAAGGCTTCAGCAACACCTTTGCCAACTGTGAGTCCAGTCCGGTCTTCGTGGCGGCAATAGCCAACACGAAACCGCCGATGAACAGCATGATGACGGGGTCGGCAAACGTCGCCATCACGCCCTTATACGACAACAGCGGACCCACATTGTCCTCAACGACCATCGGTGCGATACCGCTGTCCGTACAGAACAAAAGCATCAGCACGATGATAGATACTGACGTGGCCCACGACGATACGACCGACATGATCCACATCAGCGTGGCGAAGGCGAAAATGGCGATGATGCGCTGTTGGATGACCGTCAGTCCGTCGATGCCGAACCATTCAGTCGGTGCATTCCACAACAGCAGCGTAACGATAGCGACAATAATGGCCTGCGAGGTCTTCTTGAAGGCTCCGCTTGGATGAAAGCGGCGCCCCATTCGCATTTGATGATAAGCTTCTACAAGCTCATAACCTTTGTAAATATGAAACATACTACCTTATATAAATAATTGATGAATAATTAGTCATTCCTATCCGCGCTGAAAATTCAACGGTGTCATCCCCGTATGCTGGCGGAACACCTCGTGGAAATATTTACGGTCGTTGAAACCGCAGTGGTCGGCAACGGTCTCTATCGACCAGTCGGGATGGTCTTTCAACACGCGCTGGGCTTCTTCTATGCGCAGCGACGCCACCAGTTCGGCCAGTTTGCCGTATTCCGACTGACGCAGCCACTCCTGCAATTGCCGCTGAGCCACACCCATCTGTCGTGCCACGATGCCCAGCGTCAGATTATGCTCCCGGTAAGCACCGCTCTGCTTCCATTGCTCTACTACCTCGCTGATGCGAGGATCACTGGGACGGTTCTCTTGAACGTCTTCTGCCGCTTCCACGCGCTGATGGTCCTCACTGATGCCGTAGCTGTAGAGACTGATGGTGCTATAGGCAATACAGAAGAAATAGACGATGGAGAACACCACCAGCGGCGAACCCTGAAGGAAGATAACCACCGGCACGAAGAATGCCAGCACAGCCATCGTCTTCATACTCCAACCCATCCATCCGAACAGGTCTCGGCGGCTACGGTCGTAGTATTCATCGACGGCCAGCTCCAATCGTCTATAAGCCACATACTGATATTTAAACAGGGAACTCTGCATCAGCACATAGAGGACACTACTGACGTATTCCACCTCACGCAGCGTCGACGACTCCTCAGCGATAGGTACGCCGTCGAGCAGCGCAGTACCTATTAATATGACAGCCGACACGCCACAGATGACGCATGGCAGCAGCCATTCCCGCCTTGTGACACTTCCCTGCCGCTGTACGTAGAGGATGGCCATACTGCATAGCAACGACGCAGGCGTGAAGAACAACAGGTTCAGAAATACCCCCTGCGTCACACCCATCTGTCGGAAACCGAACGTATGTTGCAGCAGAAACTGCACGGCGATGAGACCCGTTCCTGCAGCCATCATCCACCGCGCCCGGCCGAAGCTGTTACCGTGTTTCGAGCGATGAGGCACACACAGCGCCAGCATCACCGCCAGCACCGTCATCGTCAGCATTCCGCTAATCTGCATCTCACCTAACGTAATCATCGCTCTCTCGAATTTCTCCGCAAAGGTACAAAAAATACACGAATTATGCACAAACGGAAGGCAAAATTGTCAGAAAAACGCGATTTTCTGACACCTATACCCCGTTTTTCTGACACCTAACGCGTTTTTTGGACACCTTGTTTCGATTCTTTTTCGTATCTTCGCGGCCAGAAAATAAATAAAACCATAGTATTATGACCAACTTAATCAACGACTTCCTATCACAACCCTTGTGGCTTTCCATTCCACTCGTGATGGTTTATTTGGCTTTGCTCGCCTACTTTGTTTACATCCTTTGGCACTACCGCCGGAAAAGTAATTGTTTGTTTCTGGCCGTTGCACTTATGCTTTTGGGCCTGACGGCATGCAGTGATAATAGTGATTCGCCCGCCGTAACTCCACCGACCTCCATGTTGCTGACGGTCAGTGGCGAGCGTTACGAGATAGACCTGACGCGAGAGGACACAGTGAACCTCAGGACGTTGACCGTGGAATTTCCCACTCAGTTCAAAATAGATAATTTTAATCAATTCAATAACCTGACCATCGGTGGCAAGGTGGTTGTAGATGGCGTTTGCGCGCTTCAGATTGACGCCATCTCCCACGCCCACCATATCGACGTTTGTTACACTGTGGACGGGAAACAGCATACAATCGTGCTGAACACGCTCCACAAGAACATTCCTGAAATAAGAGCCAGCGGTAAGGCGACATCCGCAGGCGACTTCTACCTGTCTTACGTTTATCAGCGCCTAATTGAGAAGGTGGACAACAACGGACGCCTGCTGTATTACCGCTTGGAGCCGCAACAGGAGATTGAGACCACCAGTACGGGTTGGTGGGATTTCAAGAAACACCGTGCCGACGACGGGAAGATATACTACAGCTTTCATGCACCCGACGAAAAATACTCCTCTTGGAGCTTCAACGGATTCAATCCCGGCAAGCGCGTCATCATGGACGAATCGTATAACATTATCAAGGAAGTTCAGCTTGAGGCTGCAAACGGCATCGACAAAGGCTTTCCTATTGACGGGCACGACTTTTACATGTACAACCCCGACCACTACATCATGTCCTCCTATCTGAAACGACAGACTTCGGAAGGCAAGGAGGTATATGCCGCCTATCTGCAGGAAGTGAGCAACGGCAGCGTGGTCTTCGATTGGTGGAGTATTGATCATCCAGAGATGGAGAAATGGGTGGACCCCGTATTCCAGCCACAGGATGGCAGCGATTTGGAGGATTACGTTCATTTCAATTCTATCGATATGCTGCCCGACGGCAACTGGCTCTGCTCTTTCCGCCACGTCAGTTCAATCCTGAAGATTGACCGCAAGGGCAATACGGGCAACATCCTCTGGCGAGTGGCTGGTGCAGATAATGACGGAACCTACGCATTCCACGGACAGCACTGTGTCCGCTATCAGCAGAAAGACAATACCATCACATTATTTAATAATGGCAATGGAGCCAATCGTACCCAGATGGTTCGCCTCAATGTCGACCTGACTACCGGAAAGGTATCCAAATCCACCATCCTGCTGGATGACGGTTACTTTACGCAGGCTTGCGGTGCACTCACCTTTAGCGGCGACAACATGATTGTGGGTTGGGGAATTCCTGGCGACGAAGCCACTAACAACCGCTTACTAACGGAGTACGACGCTACAGGCACAGCGATATTCAACATCAGCCGACCAACTAATACTAAAAGCGCCAACAGCGTTCTCGGTTCATACCGTTGCATAAAATATGAATAAAACAAAATAAATTATGAAACGATTCCTAACTAACAAACTTAACCAAGTCCTCGTACTGGTGCTGACGATAGCAGCGCTGCTGACGGGGCAGACGGCTGCGGCCCAAAGTGAGATCACCCACGGCGGCCAGTCTTACACCCTCTTCGACACCGAGGGCTACTATACCGCCACGGCCGGCAGCGAGAGCCCGTCAGCCTACACCTACGAGTATCTCGTGGACAACGTCATTGTTCCAGATCTGTATGGCCTGCCTTACACGTACACCTACTGGATGACGGAGGACGAGAACGGCTTCGAGACGAAGTCTATCGAGTTCTACGCTGCCAATCCTATCGTGCCTAAGGGCTACCGCCTGCGCACCGCCTGCAATACGAAAGACCATCCGAACCGCCGCCCGAAGTCGTGGACACTGAAAGGCAAGAAGCACGCGGGCGACGCGGACTGGACCGTCCTCGCCACCGTGAGCGGCGATACGCATCTGCCCGCAGATAATGAGAAATCCTACGACTACTGGCTCACCAGCAACGCCGATCCCTACCAATATTTCCGCTTCGAGATAACCGCCATTAAGGGCTCCGAAGAGATTCAGGTCTCGCCGAAATACAGCTACACCCGCTACAGGATGGAATTGTCCCAATTGCAAATCATCGGCAACAACTACAGCGCCAACACCGATCTGGACTACGCCACCATCGAGGGGTTGAAGCACTACTACGCATACGACGAAGGCAACGACATCCCTATCGACATCACCGTAAAGGACATGGGTGGTAACACGCTGACGAAGGACACCCACTACACCGTCAGCTACACGTACGACGGGAATTCCGTCACCACTGTGAACGCCACCGGCACCTACACGCTGACCATCACGGGCATTGGTTCATACACCGGCCAGCAAACCGCCAGCTTTAAGGTTGTTCAGACCCTCTCGGGCGCCGGCACCTCGGGTGATCCCTACATCATCGCCGATGCCAACGACTGGTATGTCTTCGGAAAATATATCTATGAAAACTGGAACAATACGGAAGGCAAGTATTACAAGCTTGCTGATGACTTCGACAACAGCAACGAACCGATCACCGAGATGATTGCCACAACGAAGGAGAACCCCAATGGTGGCAATCCGATCCGGACGCCCTTCTGCGGCACGCTTGACGGCAACGGCCGAACGCTTCACATCGACCTCAAAGCCGATAGTGAAGACGGCAGTGCGCCCTTCCGCTACCTCGAGGGTGCCACCATCAAGAACCTGACCGTTGCCGGCAGCGTTGCCACCTCGTCGAAATTCGGTGCCAGCATTGCCGTTAACAATCTGAATCACGTAGGTTATATCAACGGCACTGAAATCATCGACTGCTACAGCAGCGTCACCATCACCAGCAGCATCAATGGCGACGGCACCAACGGCGGTTTCGTAGCCGTAAACCAAACCGGCGGCAAGCTTGCCTTTACCCGCTGCGCTTTCCTCGGCAGGATGCTCGGCAGTACAGCCCACAGCAACGGCGGCTTCGTAGGCTGGAACGACAACGACGCCAACCTCATCTTCATCCAATGCGTCTTCGACCCCGTATGGGTATCCATGAGCGACACCGGCAGTAAGACTTTCAGCCGCTACAACACGAACGCACCCAGTTTAGACCTTCAGTCCTACTTCACTTACACCGGATGGGGAAAGGATCAAGGCACCCAGGCTGTCGCCTTGACAACGGCGCCCGCCAACCTCGGCAACGTGGTTTCAAAAGAAGGCACAATGACGCTCTATGAGAACGCTCTGCTGTGCGGCGGCAAATACTACGTCACCAATCTCAGTCTCTACGACAACGCCTCTAACGCCACCCTACTCCGCGATACCGACGGCAAGCAACTCAACGTCACCCTCTCCGGTCGCACCCTCTTCAAGGACGGCAACTGGAACACCCTCTGCCTGCCCTTCGACCTCAAAAACGACGGATTCTACGACCTTATCGGAAATGGAACGCTGATGGAACTCGACACCGATCAGACCGGCTTCGACACCGCTACCGGCGCCCTCAGCCTCTACTTCAAGGATGCTTCGGAAATTAAGGCCGGTACACCTTATATTATTAAGTGGCCTAGCGGCAGCGACAACCTCGAGAACCACGTGTTCCAAAGCGTTGAAATCGACCTTAGTGACGAAACCCTCACCCGCCAGATCGTGGAAAGCGCCGACGAGCACGTACAGTTCATCGGCACCTTCAGCCCCGTCGCCATCTATAGCGCCAACCACGACAACCTCTTCCTCGGCACCGACAACAAACTCCATTGGCCCAGCACCGACGGCTACGCCATCAAGTCCTGCCGCGCCTACTTCCACGTGGACGGCGGAAGCGTCAGCGCCATCAAGCTCTACTTTGGTGAGGACGAAACGACAGGAGTCGTTTCAATTGATAATGGACAATTGACAATTGACAATTGGGCTGGCGCGTGGTACACGCTCGACGGTCGCAAAATAGCTAATGGCCAAAAGCCAAAAGCTAAAGGCATATACATTTATAAAGGTAAAAAACAAGTGATTAAATAAGAGAAACATTATGAAAAAGCAATATATAAAGCCCACGATGGGCGTGGTTAAACTTCAGCACCAGTGCCAGATGCTCGCTGGCAGCGTCCAAAACCTCAATACCAACCTCGGCAACGACGGTTTCATTTTGGGTGGCGCCAGCGACGAAGTCGCCCGTTAGGCCTGCGAAGCAGACTAAGAAAAAAAACAAAAATAAAACGAAATGGAACAATTAATAACTAACAAACTTAACCGAGCCCTCGTGGTGGTGCTGACGATAGCGGCACTGATGACGGGGCAGCAGGCTATGGCCACGACGAAGACCGTGACCTACACATTCACAGCAGAGAAAGTCGATGGCAAATCGGATGCCAAGAAACTCACGTTCACGCCCAGCGGCAACCTGTTCGGCACCAATCCCGGTGCGAAGACGGTGACCATCCCGAGCACATCGAACACCACTGGCTTCACGGTTGAACTGGACGACGGCGTGATCCTGACTTATTCGAGGAGCCAAGGGTCGATGACGTTCGCCAGCAGCAATGGAATCATCGATGGAATCATTCTTAACTATTCGGGCGACAACCACTCGCGTTTCACCGTTGCCTGCACCGACTACTACATCCGCCACATCAAGTTTGCCGACAAGAACGGCTACGCCTTCAACGGCATTGGCTCACCTGCGCCCACCAGCACCGGCGCACTCGATGTTGACGTGGACCTCGACCTTTCCGGCAACAATTACGACCCCTCCAAGTGTTATCAAGTCAACAGCGTCCACGGCTCCCCCACCTTCGGCAGCATCACCATCACCCTCGCTGACTTCGCCTCGGGCAACGGCTCCAAAAACGACCCATACACCATCAAGTACGCCAGCGATCTCAACCATCTGGCCACTTTCGTCAACAACGGTCAGAACTACAGCGGCGTGTACTTCGTTCTCAGCAACGACATCGCCTACAGCCACAGCAGCGATTGGAACTATGCCGAGAACGAGAACAACTACACCGCCATTGGCACCTACGACAACCCCTTCCGCGGCACGTTCGACGGTGCCGGCTACACCATCAGCGGCATACGCATCTATAAGAAATACACCACTAGTAACAAAAGCTACATGGACCAGGGTCTCTTTGGATATGTAGGAGAAGGCGGCACTGTCAAGTGCGTCAATCTCGCCGACACCCGCATCACTGCATATACCTCCGGCGGCGGCATAGCGGGCAGGGCCTACCACTCTACCATAGAGGACTGCAGCGTCGGCAACGACGTCTGGATACATGCTGTGGAGAACGGTGCTGACGACCAAGGCGGTATTGTCGGCTGCAGTCAGTCCGGCACCGTGCGCCGCTGCATCAGTCGCGCCACTCTCGCCATCAATAGCGGCCTGACCAGCTGCAATTCATTCGGCGGCATCGTGGGCGATAACAATAACATCATTACCGACTGTATCGCCACTGGTGTCATCATCCCCAAAGTCAACGCCCGTGGTGCCATTGCCGGCTATAATTACGAAGATAACGACCTCACCCGCAACTACTACCGCGGCTGCAAGGTGGCCAGCAACAGCGTGACTCCCTCCGGCGTGGGTGTGGGCACTTACAACAGCACTGCCACCTCCGACGTCTCCAACAAACAAGGTGCCCTCGCCCTCTACGCCATCACCCTCGGCACCGATGTCACTTTGGTTCGCACTGTGAAGGCCACCCTGCCTAACACTAACAACAAGACCAACAAGACCTACGCCAACGGCGCGGACATCGAAGACCAGCCCTACGCTTATGCTACGGCTACGGTCAACCTCGGCTACAACTCTGTGCCCGACGGCAAGACCCCTGTCTATACTGCCACTAACGGTGGCACCATCAGCGGATCGACGCTCACCATGCCTGCAAGCGACGTGACGGTCAGCGCCGGACTGTACGACAACAGTCTCAGCCTGACGGCCAATTCGGCTAATGCCAGCAACTGGACAACATTCTATTGCGGTGGGGTTGGATATAGCGTCGGCAACGACGTCACCATCTACAAGGCAGCAAAGAACGGCACAAGCAGCGTGACATTGGCCGAAGTTTCAGGCGGCATCATCCCTGCCGGACAGGCCGTCATCCTGAAGGCAACGGCATCGTCCGTTGCATTGACGCTGACTCAAGATGCCGCCACAGGCGACTATACGGGCAACGAACTGCTGGGTGTGGATGTAGAAACTCCGCAGGATGCCAATAAAACGTACTACGTGCTGAGTAAACCCGCAGAAAAGGACTTCGGATTCTACAAGCTGAAGAACAGCGTCAACCTCGGCGCCAACAAGGCATATCTGGAGGTTGCGACGACCGGTGCTCCTGGATTCCTCGGATTCGACGTGGATGGCGAAACCACGGGAATTATTTCGAACACGGATTTCACGGATTCAACGGATAAAGCTGGCGAGTGGTTTAGCCTCGACGGGCTGAAGCTGCAAGGCAAGCCCACCGAGAAGGGCCTCTACATCGTGAACGGCCGTAAAGTAGTAATTAAATAGGAGTGCGCTGGCGCGCAGATTGCGACGCCACACTCTGACCACGGTCAGAGAAATCCTACAAATCTAACAAATAATATAAAAAGATTTTGAACGATTTGAATAATTTGAAAGATTTCTCGCCGAAGGCGACTAAAAAAAATAGAATCAATATGAAAAAAGAATATATGAAACCCGCAATGGCGGTTTACCGCCTAAAGGCGCAGCCGCAGCTGCTGGCAGGCTCACCGCTGCAGCAGTCACTTCCACAAAGCGACATAGAAACCCTCGAACAGTGGTAATCAACACAGGGGGATTGGCATAACCCATATCCCTTAACCAGAGAATCCAGCCCAGGCTCACCGCTCGGGCTGGATTTATTATATTCTCAATAATCGCAATATACTGGGATTTTACTTCCGTGAAGCAACAATTTGAGTAAATTGAATACAAAAATACTATTTTATTGCGATTTTTACCTTTTATTTGAGAATTAATTGCTATCTTTGCATCAAAATCGCAATATAATGAGATTATGACGCAGCAAGAAATAGGTAATTCCATTAGGGAAAGGCGCAAGAAACTGGGAATAAATCAGCAGACATTGGCAGATCTGTCGGGTGTTGCCGTTAATACTGTTGTAGCTATCGAGCGCGGCGAGGGCAATCCTCAGCTCACTACCTTGCTCACGATACTGGACACATTGGGACTGCAAATAGATATTAACATCAAGCGACTTGACTATGAGACAGTGTAAGGTTTACGTTCACGACGTGGAGGCAGGCATTCTGCAAGAGACGGATGCCAGGGAATTTAAGCCCTTTTGAACATGATAGAACTTAGCGTGTGCCCATCAACCTTGCAGGAAGGCTTTGCTACCTATTCCCCCGCAGCCCGCAAACTACTGTTTGACGGGCAGGAGGTTTCTCATGTGTTGGATTTTGACAGTCCCAATAATGACAGCGCCGACAATGAAGAATCGAACAGAATATAATTAAAAAATTTGCTAGATTTTGAATAGATTTTGAAAGATTTCTCGCCGAAGGCGACTAAAGTTAAAAAACGATTAATCATTAAATAACGACAATGAAACGAAAAGAGTACGAGAAGCCGCAGATGCGGGTGTACAAGTTGAGACAGACGCAGCAACTGCTGACGGCAAGTAAACCGGACTATGATCCGTTCGAATGGTAAACTAAAGTTATGAACCAGCAAAAAAAGAAAGACAATGAATAAAAGATTTATCTATAGTCTGGCTGCGACATTCATAACTGCAGCCGTTACACTGGGCAGCCTGACAGCCTGCTCGAGTGAGGACATCATGGTGGTCGAAAAACAAACCGCCACTCAGGCACCAACCTACACCGTCTGCATTCCTGCCTCAATGGGCGAGGATGCTGAAACACGTGCGGTGACGTTCAACGGCACCAACAAGGCCGTGAGCACCTTCGCCGCAGGCGACAAGGTGTATATCTATAACGAGACGAAGGGGGCGATGGCCTGCGATGGCGAGGGTAATGCCATAGCGCTGACGCTGACCTCAGGCGACATCAGCAACGACGGCAAGAACTGCACGCTGGCAGGCACCCTCACCTTCTATAAGTACGAAAACAGCACGTGGAATGCAGTTGCCGTCGAAAGTAGCGACTCCTACAAGCTGCTCTACAACCTGTCCGAACTCAACACACAAGACCCGACAAACAGCAATTTCTGGTACATCGAACAGGACGGCACGGCAGCGGGTATCGCCGACTATGCCATAGCCACGACGACACTTACAGAAGATGGCGGTCAGCTGACACCATCCGCCACGGTATCGTTCACAAACGTACAATCGATGTTCCGATTCCAGTTCATTGACGAGAGTAGCAACGCCATCAACGTGAAACACCTTGTCATCACATCGAAGAATTATGCGGTTGCCAGTTTTTACAGGCCGTTGCTGCCGTCAACAAATCCTTATATCTATTACACCTTCTTGTCGTTCCCCGTCACCCTCGCCACGCCCACCACGGACTACATCTATGTGGCGCTCTGCATCAAAGAGAGCGAAGCGGCTGGCGACGAACTGAGTTTTAAGGCGGTTGATGCTGACGGCAAGGTATATACCGGCACGAAGGCTGCGCCCACCGACGGCTTTAAGAATGGCAAGTACTACTATAACTCATCGGCCATCACCCTGACGCACGATGCTTCGAAGGACATCACGGCGCCAAATATTGTCTGGACCAATCCCAACGCTTCTATTGAGCCGAATTACGAAGGTAAGTACAATATTTACTCTGAAAACTTCGACATCACTCTGAGCGGAACAAGCCGAAATTGTGATTTCTACCTCATAAATGCCGGAACGGTTCGGCTCAACGGCATCAATGCCACTTATAGCGGACCGTTCTTCAACTGCGGCGACAATCTCACCGTGGAACTACTTAACGGTAGCGCGAACACCATCGTGAATACCTACGACACCAACTGCATTGGCGCCAATACACTGAAGCTGAGCGGCAACGGAACCCTTACCGTAACGGCGAAAAGTGCTGACTACTGCGGTATCCGAGGCACCACGAATTATAGTAAGGACAAAAGCAACAACGACAAAGCAACAACCACGGCGATTGACGTGAGCGCCCAACTCGCCGCCGACGGCTACAAAGTTACCCGAAGCGCACGCTCGGACAACTCTGACGGCACGTTTACCTGGACCTACACCGTAAGGCCCCTGATTGACCTGAGCAGCCTTACCGGCGATTATGTAGCTCAGGACGGCGATATACTGACGGGCACACTCGCAAGCAATCTCGAACTGAAGATAGCTGCTGGAGCCACGGTGACACTGGCAGGTATGACGCACCACGCAGGAGATTATATCAACAGCATCGAGTGTCTCGGCACGGCGAATATCATCCTGGCAGAGGGAACGACGAACGACTTGACGAGAGGTTCAGACAATGCCTACGCCGGCCTCTTTTTGAACAACGGGATTACCTGGTCAACACTCACCATCAGCGGCACGGGTACACTCCTTGCATCAGGCGGCGATGCCTGTGCCGGCATCGGTGGCATTGAATATTGCGACGACATCGTCATCAACGGCGGTACTATCTACGCCACGGGCGGCCAATTTGCCCCAGGCATCGGCGCAGGCGGCAACTCCGGTCATACCGGCAACATCACCATCAACGGCGGCAATATCACCGCCACGGGTGGCGAAGGTGCTGCCGGCATCGGCGCAGGAACTAATTCCAGCTACTGCAAAGACATCACCATCAAGAATACAGTTACCAGCGTCACAGCGATAAAGGGGGCGGGTGCTAGCGAAAGTATCGGACGTGGCTCTGGCGGCTCTTGCGGCACGGTGAAGTTTGGAACTGCGACCATGTTCGACGGTTCAACGTGGACCACGACACCTAATAGCGGCAACAACTATGGCCTCCTGCACTTTGTAATTTCAAAGACCACAAATCCAAACGATACCTGGACGCTGACGCCATTGAATCAAGGACAAGGTGGTTTGCAGGACTACAACGTAAATCCTGCGACAGAACAATGAACCCATTAAATCGAAGAAGCAATGACAAAGACAATGAGATATTTTAGCATAGCTGCCCTTGCATTGATGGGCGCAGTAATGACGGGCTGCTCGAACAATGACGAACTGCAGCAGCCTGAGAGCGTAAAGAGAACGGTGACACTGACAACAACCGTCAGCCTCGATGGCGGTGCCGGAACCCGTGCACTGAATGTCACGACAGGCGTGAAGACCTTTGCAGTGGACGACCAGATCAGCTTTGTGTATAAGAACACGAGCGATGAAACAAAGTTGGCAGTTAGTGAAAAGCTCACCCAGAGCGACATCAGTGCCGATGGCAAGACAGCCACTATCTACGTGTTGTTAGAAGACCCTGCAACGGACAGTCAGTTGCGCATGATTTATCCTGCCACGATGGCTAATATTCCTATGAGCACCAGTGCGTCCATCGACGATGCAGGCACAATCGCCCTTGGGATGCTGCAAACAGGACAGCAAGGCTACGAAGGTGAGCTTGACTATTACGACCTCGCGGTCTACGACGGCACATTGAATGGCTACGCGCTGCCTGCATCTGTCACACTGGCCAACAAACTGGCCATCTGCGCTTTCACCATCAAGAATGCCGACGGCACGCAGGACATCACCACTACCATCACGAACCTGACCATCAGCG
>CACYKE010000029.1 GCA_902774925.1 uncultured Prevotellaceae bacterium
TCAATTGTCAAAGGGCGAGACAATGCCCGTTGACCCGAAAGAAACGTTCGTCAGCATTTTCATGGAACAGGCCGCAAAGACTCCTGATGCCATGGCAGTGGTTGACAGTGACAGCGGTGAGGGACAGTCGTCCAGTTATACCTACAGACAACTTGACCAACTCTCCAATGCGTTGGCTGCTGAACTTCGCTCGTTAGGCGTTGGTGACCCGAAAGCACCATCCCCCTTCGTCAGCATCATGCTGGGCTACGAGAAGGCATTCTTGGTGGCAGCCATCGGTGTGGAGAAAGCTGGTGGTGCTTATGTGCCACTGGACTACGAGTATCCTAACGACCGTCTGCTCTACATGTTAGAGGACAGTGAGAGTCAGGTGCTCATCACCAGTCATGCCATCTTCAACGAGAAGACCAGTGAGGGTGACAACTTCACAGCAAAGAACATCCTGTTCATTGATGATTTCCTGGCGAAAGCTCCCGCTTCCACAGAGGCAGTGAACTATGCTGTTCCTGAGGGTCTGGCATATATGATCTACACCTCCGGTTCGACAGGAAAGCCCAAGGGCGTGATGATTCCTCATAGGGCGAAGGCTAACTTCGTGCGCTTTATCGCTAAGGAATGGCGACACACAGCCCAGAGCCGCATCTGCTGTCACTCGTCATTCTCGTTCGATGCGTCTATCGAGGACCTCTATCCTGTGCTCACCGTTGGCGGTACACTTTATACCGTACCTAAGGAGGCACGTAAGGATCTGGTCATGCTCTATGACTTTATCATCAAAAACAAGATAACCGGTGGTTGCTATACCACCCAATTGGGTCTGATGCTGTTGCAGCAGTTCCCCGACCTGCCCGTTGACTACCTTGTTGTTGGTGGTGAGAAGATGGCCGACAACCCCGACTGTAAATGCCGTCTTATCAATACCTATGGTCCTACGGAGTTTACCGTCGATGCAACGTTCTATGAGACTGAGCACGGACGCGATTATAAGAATATTCCTATTGGCCGACCGCTCTATAACCTCTCTGCATTTGTCACCGACCCGATGGGACAGCTCGTTCCGCAGGGTGTTCCCGGTGAGTTGTGCATGGCTGGTCCGCAGATTGCCTGTGGCTACTGGAAGCGTGAAGACCTTACTGCAGAGAAGTTTGTTGACTGTCCGTTTATGGACGGAAAGATGTACCATACCGGTGACCTCGTGAAATACAATAGCGAGGGACAAATTGAGTACATGGGACGTATCGACAATCAGGTGAAGCTGCGTGGCTTCCGTATCGAATTAGGTGAGATAGAAACCCTCATCAGCAAGTACGAAGGTGTGCAGATGCAGAGTGTACAGGTCAAGGAGATTGGCGGTGTGCAGCATCTTTGTGCCTACTATACCGCTGACCGCCAGATAGACAGTGATGCACTGCGTGACTACCTGGCCGAGCAACTGACGGACTATATGGTGCCTACTGCCTATATGCAATTAGACCAGATGCCACTCACGCCCAACGGAAAGGTGAATACCAAGGCATTGCCCAACCCGAGCGCTCAGGCTGAAGAACTGGTAGCACCTGTCACGAAGACAGAGAAGGAGCTCTTCAAGCTCGTGGCAGAGATTCTGAAGCATGAAAACTTCGGTATCACCAACAACCTTATCTCTATGGGATTAACCTCGTTGACAGCCATGCGGTTTACCGTAAGTACTTTCAACACGTTCGGCATTCAGGTGTCGGTAAAGGAGGTAATGCAGAATCCGACCATTCACAAAATGGCTGCTCTTATTGATGCCAAGCGCGAAGAAGAGGGGTTGGCAAGTCAGACCTCTGACAGCCAGTTCTGGTCAGAAGGTAAGCACTACTATTATCCCATTACCGAGAACCAACGAGGTGTATTCTTCGACTGGGAGATGAATCGTGACACCACACAGTACAACGTTCCTGACGTAGTAGTGATGAAGGGTGCCGATGCTGCCAAGTTGCGTGATGCCTTGGAGAAGGTGGTCAATGCACACCCCTATCTGAAGACTCGCTTCGTACAGCATGATGGTGACGTGATGCAGATTCGCCGTGACGAGGAACCAGTAGAGATTCTGATGGAATCATTGGCTGAAGAACCTGATACAGAATTCTTCCAGAATCGTGTACGTCCCTTCGATCTCTATAACGACACACTTTACAGATTGGAGATATATACCTATAATAGTAAGGTGTATCTGTTTATGGATATCCATCACAGCATCTATGATGGTGGTTCTTCTCTGATATTGCTCAACGATATCCAAAAGGCATACGAGGGCGAAAATATCGAACTCGAAACCTATACCGCCTTTGATTTCGCATTAGACGAGCTGAAGCTCATGAAGTCGGAGAAGTTTGCTGAGGCAGGAGATTACTTCAAGAAACTCATGGGCGATGCCAATACGGTTGTTTATCCTCACTCTATCAAGAAAGAGGAAAATGACCCAGGCATACTGTCTATGCATTTCACAGGTGGTGACATCGAATCCTTCTGTCAACAGAATGGATTGACGCTGAACAGTTACTTCTTGGCCATCACCATGCATGTGTTGCATACCGTGACACGTGAGGATGATATTATCATCACAACCATTAACAATGGACGTTCCGATGTGAGAATGATGAATATCATGGGTATGTTCGTCAAGACCATTCCTGTCGTGAGTTCGAGTGCTGACAGCAATAAGAGCATTGCCGAAGTTGTTAAACAGATACAAAATCAGCTGTTGGAGACACAGTCGAGAGACTTCTATCCATTTACCAAGATGGTGGAACTCTACGGACTGCGTCCGGAGATTATGTATGTTTATCAACCTAGAGATGTCAGCGAAGATGATGAGCAGGAGGACAAGATGCGCCTGGTGCTTAACCAGACGAAGCTGCCACTTGACATACAGGTGATGCCCGAGAAGGGAGGTTATGTGCTTGAACTCCAGTATGATACCGCTTTGTATTCCAAGAAAGACATGGAGCAGTTGGCAGCCGTGATGACGAACATGGCCGAACTTGCACCATCGATGTCTTCCCTGAAAGATATTCCGCTGTTAAGCGATGAGGACAAGGAGAAGGTACTTGGTATATCAACGGGTAAGGTGCTTGATTACGACACCTCGTTAACTTGGGTTGACTTGTTCCAGCAGCAGGCGAAAGCCCGTCCTGATCAGGTGGCTGTCGTTGATTCAACGAGTCAACTTACTTATCGTGAGCTTGATGAAAAGTCAGACAGTCTGGCTCACTGGTTAGTAAGTCAAGGGGTGAAGCCCGACGATTTTGTGGCTATCAAGATGGATCGCGTGAAAGAGTTCTTAGTTGCTGTACTGGCTACACAAAAAGCAGGAGCAGCCTATGTGCCTATAGATGTAGATTATCCTGAAGACCGTATCAGCTACATGATTGAGAACAGCGAAGCCAAAGTGTTGCTGACCGAAGAGGCGGTGAAAGACGTGAAACCTGCAGGCCCATTCAAGAGTCTGGCTACTCCTGACAGCAGAGCCTATATGATTTACACTTCGGGCTCTACTGGACGACCTAAGGGCGTGAAAGTGGCTCATCGTGGACTGATGAACCTGGTTACCTGGGTGAAAGACCTTGTTGAACTGAAGCCTGGAGACAAGACAGCCATCTTTGTTAGCTTCAGTTTCGATGCCTCTGTCAACGACTTATATCCCATCCTGACAGCAGGTGGCGAACTGCATATCTTCTCTTCCGAGATGAGAAAAGATATGGAGAGTATGTACAAGTATCTGTGTGAACACCATATTAAGGGACTGGAGTTCACAACGCAGTTAGCTATGGCAATGATGCAGCAATATCAGCTGCCTATTGAATACCTCTTTGTTGGTGGCGAAAAGTTGAAACCGTTCCCGAAGACCGGTTATGATGTCATCAACGTCTATGGACCGACAGAGTTTACCGACATCTCGTCGTACTATGTTGTTGACCAGACCAAGAGTATTGAAGATATTCCAATTGGTAAACCTGTACCCAATACGATGTCTCTCATCGTAGACCCATATGGACGCTTGCTACCACAAGGATTTACTGGTGAATTGTGTCTTGCAGGCCGTCAGATGACCTATGGCTATTGGAAACTGGAAAAGCTAACAGAAGAGAAGTTCGTGGATTGCCCGTTCGCTGAAGGCAAAATGTATCACACCGGTGATCTGGCCCGCTATAACGAGGAAGGCAATATTGAATATGTTGGACGTAACGACAACCAGGTGAAGTTGAACGGATTCCGTATCGAGTTAGGAGGTATAGAGAACCGTGCCAGCAACTACGACGGCATTCTTCAGGTTGTTGCTGAAGTCTATGGAGGAAAGACATTATGCCTCTATTACACGTCAACACAAGAGATTGACGAAGAAGATTTGAGCGCATTCCTCGGCAAGACACTTGCTGAATACATGATTCCTTCTGTATACATGCGACTTGATGCGATGCCGATGACACCCAATGGCAAGGTTGATCGTAAGAAGCTGCCTGCTCCCGCCATTGAAGCAGGACAAATTGTCGCTCCAGAAACGGAAGTTGAAGCTGAGATGCTCGACATTGCTATGGAACTGTTGGGTGGCGAACAAATCGGTGTTACCACCAATCTGATTACTGCCGGTATGACATCGCTGGTAGCCATGCGCATGTCAGCAGTCATCAAGCAGAAAGCACAGTTCTACATTCCTGTCAAGGAAATCCTGTTACATCCAACTATCCGTGAGATGGCCTCACTGGCTGGTGATGGGCAGAATGAAGAGACCAAGACCTACGACAAGTTGGACTATTATCCCATCACGGAGAACCAACGTGGTGTGTATATTGACTGGGAGCTCAACAGAGATACCACACAGTACAACCTGCCATCTGTGACGAAGTTCGACGGTGTGGATGCAGAAAAATTGCGTGACGCCCTTGTTGCTGTGCTCAAGGCACACCCATACCTGAAGACTCGTCTGGCCATGAAGGATGACGATATCATGCAACATCGCAGGGATGACGAACCTGAGGTGGTGGAACTGATTGTGCTGAACGAAGAACCTACAGCTGCATTCTTCCGCAGTCGCGTTCGTCCATTCGATCTTTTCAAAGACAATCTGTATCGCATGGAAGTCTACCAGACACCAACTACGGTTTATTACTTCCAGGACATTCATCATATCATTTTCGATGGCGCTTCCGACTTCGTCCTTCGAAATGAACTTGAGAAAGCCCTTCATAACGAGGCACTTGTCAAGGAAGAATACTCGGCATACGAATATGCCTTAGATGAGAAAGAGCAGATGACATCATCTTCTTTCAATGAGGCAGAAAAGTATTTCGACACGCTTTTGGAGGATGTGGAAATGATTGCCTATCCTCATTCCGACAAGCCTGATGGAACCGAGAATGCTAATAATGCCTACATCGATGCCAGAATTAGTAAAGAGGCTGTTGACACGTTCTGTAAGCAGAATGCGGTTACTGCCAACAACTTCTTCCTAACCGTGTTAATGCAGGTTCTTCACAGGCTGACACGCGAGGAACGCATTGCTATCACAACCATCAGCAATGGTCGTAACGACACATTGATGCACACCATTATGGGTATGTTTGTTAAGACGTTACCCGTTGCATCCAGACTTGATAAAGAGGAAACATTTGTCGATGCGTTGGTGAAGATGAACAAGCAGTCGATGACTTCCATTGGCTACGACATCTATCCGTTCACCAAGCTTGTTGAACGCTACAAGTTCCGCTCGGAAATCATGTATGTCTTCCAAGGTGGCTTGAACACTCCTGTCGTAAAACAAGAGAATAACGAGATTCCATTGGATCTGGACACTACTAAGATGCCTATTGCATTGATGGTAACGGAAACTGCCAATGGTGAATACAACTTACAGATAGAGTACGATACTCACCTGTATTCTAACGCAGACATGACTCTATTGTCCAATGCGATGAAGACTTTTGCCATGCAGGCTCTCAATGGCGTAGAGAAACTGCGTGATATCTCGTTGGCGAGCCAAGAAGAACAGGCACGTATCTTGGAACTCTCTAAGGGTGAAGATCTGCCATATGACAAGAGTGAGACTTTCGTTGACATGGTATGTCATTTCGCAGAGACAACCCCTGATGCAGTTGCCGTTGTCGACAAGACAAGCTCTATTACCTATCGTCAGTTGCATCTCCAGTCTAACACGCTGGCAGCACGCTTGATTGCCGAAGGTGTAGAGCCCGACACTTTCGTCGGCATCATGTTGCCCAGACAGAAAGAATTCATCACGTCACTGTTGGGTATCATGAAGGCTGGTGCTGCCTATGTTCCCATGGATAATGAGTATCCTACGGAACGTCTGCTCTACATGATGGAAGACAGCCGTGCCAAAGTACTGCTGACAACGCATGACATCTACGAGAGTAAGCAGCAGGAAAGCAAGTCAGAGGATGGTTCCACATTCAAAGCTGAAAAAGTCATCTTCATGGATGAGGAACTGGCTTCAACAGAAAAGACCGTTAATCTGACACATCCGGATGGCTTGGCTTATATGATTTATACCTCTGGTTCTACGGGTAAACCTAAGGGTGTGATGATACCACATCGTGGACTACGTGCTTATTTAGCCTGGCGAATTGCTAAGATAGGTATTACCACTGAAAGTCGTCATGTGGCACATCCCAGCTTCTCGTTCGACGCTTCGTTAGACGACCTGCTGTGTCCGCTGGCTGCTGGTGCATGTGTGCACATCCTTCCTGAGGAGCTCCGCAAAGATATGGACGGAATTTACAACTACATCAAGGAGCAGCATATTACGGGTCTTTCGCTGAGTACTGCTTTGGGAATGACATTGTTGGGAACGTTCCCTGACCTGCCCGTAGAGTTTATGATGATGGGTGGTGAGAAGATGTTGCCGATTGCCAAGACAAAGGTCAGGATTATCAATGGTTATGGACCTACAGAGTTCTCTGTATGCTCGTCGTTCCATGTGGTTAATCAGGACAAAGACGTCAACATTCCTATTGGACGTCCTGTACCTAATAGTAGCTCACTAATCTGCGATGCCTTTGGTCAATTGCTACCTCTCGGTGCTGCTGGTGAGTTGTGCTTGAGTGGTATTCAGATGTCGAAGGGTTATTGGCAGCGTGATGAGCTGACACAACAGAAATTCTGCGATACTCCTTTCGGTTATAAGGTTTATCACACAGGCGACTTGGCCCGCTGGAATGAGGAGGGCGAATTGGAGTTCCTGGGTCGTATCGACAATCAGGTGAAGCTACGTGGATTCCGCATCGAATTGGGTGAGATTGAAAATCAGGCTTCACTCATTGATGGTATCCACTCTGTCGCTGCAGAGGTTCGTGAGGCCGGTGGTTCTAAACACCTGGTTCTCTACTTTACAGCGGAACAGCCGATGGATACTGACGCCATTCGTGAACGCCTGTCAGAGTCGCTGACAGAATACATGGTTCCCGATACCTACATGCAACTCGACGAAATGCCGATGACACCTAACGGTAAGGTGAACCGCAGGGCACTGCCACAGCCTGTCATCCGTAGCGCTGCTGAATATGTGGAGCCGCAGACAGAGGCTGAGCGTATTGTTGCTCAGGCTATGCAGGATGTGCTTGGTCTGAAGCAGAATGTGGGTGCCCTTGACAGCTTCTTTGCCTGGGGTGGTGACTCCATCAAGAGTATTCGCCTGGTGAGTCGTCTGCGTGCAGAGGGTATCACGCTACAGGTGGCAGACATCATGAAATTGAAGACTGTCAGGGAGATTGCTGCTGCCGGTTCACAGGGAACTGTTGAAATCAGTCAGGAGGCATGGTCAGGCGAAGTACCACAGACGGCCATTACCCGTTTCTTCTTCGATCTGAATCTACCAAAGCCACGTCATTTTAACCAGACCATGTTTATCAAAGCTGCACAGCGTGTGCAGGCAGAGGCATTGCAGCAAGCGATAGAAGCCCTTGTCAAACATCATGATATGTTGCGTGCAATTGTCCGTAATGGTCAGTTGTATGTCAGGAACACCGATGAGCCGAACCTCTATGGCTGGGAACAACTTGACTACACGCAGGATGTGGACTATGTGAAGAAGATCGAGCGAGTCTGCAGAAACCGACAGGCTTCTATTAGCCTGAGCAGTGGACCGATGTTCAAGGTCGTTCTGTTCAATACACCCGACTATGACGCCATTCTGATGGTTTGTCACCACCTTGTTGTTGATGGTGTCTCATGGCGTGTATTGCTGGAGGATTTCAACATGGCCTATGGACAGGCAGCAGAGGGTAAGACCATTACGCTACCTGCTAAGACCCATTCGTACAAAGATTATGCTGAGACGCTGCAAAACTATGCTCAGAGCCATGAACTTAATATGGAGCGAGGCTATTGGGATCGTGTTCAGGAAAAACTGCAGCATCTTCCTTCCAGCAAGGCAAAGGACAGCAGTCGCAGCATGGATCACGTCAATGCTTCTCTCGATGCTCAGACCACACATAGCATCACCACGAGCCTTAGGAAGGAGCTATCACAAGCTGACAGGAAATGATGCTGTATCGGTACAGTTCGAGGGCCACGGTCGAGAGTATATTGGCAATGCCCAGTTGCTGACAGACCGCACTGTAGGTTGGTTTACCTCTGTTTATCCCGTTGTGCTGGAGCATCTGGACGGAGACCTGAGAAGCTGTCTGCGTCAGACCAAAGAGACCATGCACCGTATTCCAAATAAGGGTGTTGGCTACAATATTTTACGCTATCTGTCAGACAATACTGCTTATTCTACCGGACTGTGTGCTTTAATCGGATTTAACTACTTGGGCGAGATGAGTGCCAAGGATGCTGACAACGGAGCCCTCTTTACTGCGATGACAGAAATATCAGCTGGCGATGATTTTGCACCACAGAATGTCTTTGGTCCCGATATTTCTATCAACTGTTCGGTAGTAGATGGAAAGTTAGAGGCTTCTCTGGCATACAACACTGCTATGTTCACGCAAGAACAGGCTACTGAACTGCTGAATGGCATAATGGAGTCATTGCGCGAAATCACTGTCCATACTGCAGATATGACGAATGAAGAGGTTACTGCTACTGACCTTGGCGAATATGAATGGACTGACGAGGAGTTCCAGAAGGTATATAACCACTTCATTCAGATGGGTACTCCGCTGCAACGTATCTATCCGCTCAGCCCCATGCAGGAAGGTATGGCCTTGAAGTTCATGCTGGAACCCGACTCATTAGCTTATCGTCTGGTGTCAAGATTCGCACTTGATATTCTGCCTACGGAGGAGCAGATGCGCTATACTCTTGACCAACTGGCTGCTAAGCATGAGGTGCTGAGAACAAGTCTCATCTACCATGACGTAGAACAGTACAGGCAGGCCATCGTTGACAGACCTCTTGGACTGGAGATGCGAGATGTCTCTGATGCACCGAACAAGGAAAGCGCTATGGTTGCCTTGTACAAAGCAGAGCAGCAGAGAGGCTTCTCCATGGAAGACCAACCTCTATTCCGTATTGTCTGTGTGAAGACATCAGAGACCACGTGTGAGATTCTCCTTGCTGTACACCATATTATTGTTGATGGATGGTGTATCGGACTGTACATGAGCGACCTTATCGCTAACCTGACAGATGCCGTTCAGGGCAAGATGAAGCCTATTGAGCAGTACCCGACAGGACGCTACGAGAAGTTCATCAGGGAACTGCTGAAGAAAGACACCGACAAGGGACTCAGCTATTGGAGAAACCTCTTGGACGGTTATACAACGAAGGCTGTAATACCTTATTTCGGTCTCGTTCCTGAGAATGAACGCGCAGTTGACAATGTCTGCCGCATAACTATCAGCGGAAAGGAGATGACTGCCCTGAAGGCCTTGACAACCAGCACGCAGACCACCATGAACACACTCGTGGAACTGGCATGGGGATTGGTTCTTCAGATTTACAACCGTCAGGATGACGTGGTGTTCGTAAAAGTCGTTTCTGGACGTAACAATGCTTCAGAGGGCGTAGAGGACGTTGTCGGACTCTTCATCAACTCTGTTCCAGTACGTGTCAGAACACCGAAGGGAACCACCGTGATACAGGCTTTGCAGGCACTTCAGCAACAGGCTGCTGAGAGTAATGAGTGGGATTTCTGCCCGCTGTCAGTCATTCAGCAGCAGTCTGACCTGGGTGCAGACCTGTTCCAGTCTATTGTGGCCTTCGAGAACTATGATTCTGAAGTTGATCTGAGCAATGCTTCGATGCCATTCCAAACGAAGATGGTCTATGCCAAGGAGGAGTCTATCAACGATTTGACGTTGACTGCTTATGCCGATGGCGATAACGAACTGACTGTGAACCTGGAGTTCGACCCAATGAAGTACCGCAAGGGTGAAATTGAGCAGGTCATGAGCGTGATGAGACAGATGCTGCAGAATATGGCTGAACAGCCAGATGCAGATGTCAGCACGTTGCCACCTTTGACTAACCAGGACCGCGTTGCTCTTGCGAAGCTGGGATTGGGTGAAACCATGAGCTACGACGCTACGCAGACCTTGGTAGATCTGTTTGCCGAACAGGCTCGTAAGACGCCCGACAATACGTGTATCGTGTTCCAGAACAAGCACCTTACATTCCGTGAGGTAGACGCCATGACCGACCGTCTGGCTATCCTGCTACAGAAGCAATACCACGTGCAGCCAGAGATGGCTGTGGGTGTGATGATAGATCGCAGCGAGCTGATGCTGCTCTATCCGATGGCTATTATGAAGGCGGGTGCTGCCTATATGCCGCTCGACTTCCATTTCCCCGCAGAACGTCTCTCGTTCATGTGCAAGGATGCCGGAGTGAAACTGATTCTGTCGGAAGGCAACAGAGTAGCGGAGGCCATGCCCGACTTCAAGGGACAGGTGCTTACCAGCGAAGTCTTTGAGCATCTGGACGAGGTCAACGGAAAGCTCAATCCGAAGTGGAAGGCAAAGCCCGAGAATATGTTCGTCATCCTCTACACGTCAGGATCGACGGGAACCCCGAAGGGTGTGGTACTGGAGCATCGGAACATTGTCAACTTCTGCCATTGGTATGTGAAGGAATTCGATGTAACTGCTGAGGACCGCGCCGTGGCCTATGCTAACTTCGGATTCGACGCCCACATGATGGATATCTATCCTGTGACGTCGGTAGGTGGAAGTGTCTATATCATTCCTAGCGACATGCGTATGGATCTGATGGGCATGAACGAGTACATGGAACGTGAGCACCTGAACCTGGCATTTATGACAACGCAGGTCGGCTTCATGTTTGCTACGACCATTGAGAACCACTCGTTACGCCTGTTGTCAGTAGGTGGTGAAAAACTGCAGCCGCTGAAGAAGCCGCCATTCCGCTTCTATAACGGCTACGGCCCGACAGAGTGTACGCTCTACTCGACATGCTATAACATTGACCGCGACTACAACTCTTCATACATTGGTCGCCCGTTGGCCGGATACCAGTTGTATGTGGTTGACCAGAATCTGAACCTTGTTCCGCAGGGTGCCGTTGGTGAACTGGTTGTAGCTGGTGCTGGTGTTGGTCGTGGCTATCTGAACCGTCCAGACCAGAATGCCGAGAAGTTCATCACGTTCATGGGCCAGAAGGCTTATCGAACTGGCGACTTGGTGAAATGGAGTCCTGATGGCAACATCGACTTCATTGGCCGTATCGACGGACAGGTGAAGCTGCGTGGTCTGCGTATTGAGATGGGCGAGATTGAGGCCTGCATCTTGAAATATCCACAGATTAAGACAACAGCTGTCGATGTCAAGGAGGTATGCGGAGCACAACATATCTGCTGCTACTTCACATCGGATGTACAGATTGACGTGGATAGCCTGAAGGAGTACTTGGCAAGTAAGCTGACCGACTATATGGTACCGACAGCCTACATGCAGATGGAGAAACTGCCGCTGACTCCTAATGGCAAGGTTAATCGCAGAGCACTACCCATACCGACCATTACGCTGCAGACAGAAAATGTAGCTCCTGAGACGGAACGTGAGAAGGTGCTGTACGAAATTGCCAAGGAGCTGCTGAAGATTGATGACTTCGGTGTGACCGATGACCTGACAAAGCTGGGACTGACGTCATTGTTGGCTATTAAGTTGGTGATGATGGCCACTAAGAGGAATATCGCCATCAAGTTGGATGACGTGATGAAACTCAAGACCATCAGAGCCACGTTGCAACATAACATGACCATGCTGTCGTGGGCTGCTCCTTATGATGAGAACAAGCCTGTCGTCACACTGGTATGTGGAGCAACGCCCTACAAAGACCTTGAGCCATATGTTGAACAGTTGTCAAAGCACTATTCCGTATTGGTATTTGAGCCGATTGCTGAACACTATGACTACATCTTCCAGGACGAAAACATTGACGAAGTGATAGAGATGTATTATGCACTGCTTGACCTGACACTGCCAGAAGGTGTGAAGGTGAGTGCCTTTACAGGTCACTGCTTCGGTGGTGAGATTGCCTACCGTCTGGCTATCAGACGGTCACAGGAAACAGGTATCACGGTGCCTATGATGATGCTCGACGTGTTCTGGCGTGTTGACCCGTTGCAATTTGACGAGGAGGCACTGATGAAGCTGCTGCCACAGGAACTCATCGACAAATATGGCAATGCCATCCGCTCTTATGCCAAGGCAATGAATATGTATGACAAACTGGGCCGTCAGGGTGTTCCACCCATGTATGGTGGCGATGTGGTACTGTTCAGAGCTACTGAGATAGAACCCGATTCGCCTATCTTGGCTGAAATCTATGCTACGGCACCTCAGTTCAAGGAAGCGTGGAAGAATGTTACCTCCGAGCGAAGCATGGACAATGCTGCTTTCTGGCGTCAGTACTACCCAGACCTAGAGGTACACAACATGGAGGCGCACCACATGTCGATGCTCGAAAGCAAGCATACATCGACCTATGTGGAGTGGCTTGACAACTATCTCAAGAATCATCAGTAATGTTAATAGTTGAATTATGCTTGATTTAAAAGGAATTCATAAGACATATCCTGGAGTCCAGCCCCTTCACGTGTTGAAGGGGGTGGATCTCCATATCTCTGAAGGTGAACTTGTCAGCATCATGGGACCCTCTGGCTCCGGTAAGTCCACCATGTTGAACATCATGGGTATTCTGGATGACTATGATGAGGGAGAATATCATCTTGCCGGTCGGTTGGTAAAGAACCTGACTGAGAAACAGGAAGCACGTTTTCGCAACCAGCTGATAGGCTTCATTTTCCAGTCGTTCAACCTCATCAACTTCAAGAATGCCATGGAGAATGTTGCCCTGCCGCTTTACTACAGAGGCGTGGGTCGCGAAGAGCGCAACCGACTGGCTATGGAATATCTGGAAAAGGTGGGACTGGCTGAACACTGGCATCACCTGCCCATGCAGATGTCAGGTGGTCAGCGTCAGCGTGTAGCCATTGCCCGTGCCCTGATTACGAAGCCGAAGATACTATTGGCCGACGAGCCCACCGGTGCTCTTGACAGTAAGACGACGCAAGAGGTGATGGACATGTTGCGGGCGGTAAATCGTGAACAAGGTCAGACGGTGATTATCGTCACCCACGAACAGGAGATTGCCGACCAGACAGACCGGCGTATCTTCTTCAAAGACGGAGTGATCCATAAGGATGAATATAGCAGAACATAAGATATGGGAGAACTATTCGATGAAGTGTTGACTGCCATGAAGAGTAACCGCCTACGCATTGCGCTGACGGGGTTCTCTATTGCCTGGGGTATGTTTATCCTGGTGGTACTGTTGGGCTCGTCAGGCGGTTTTCAACGTGGTCTCTACAAAACCTTCCATCTTGACATCAGCCAGATTGTAAGAATCAATGCAGGTAAAACTGTGATGACGTGGCAAGGTATGGACAAGGGACGCCAGCTGAAACTGAATATCGCTGATGCTCAAGCCATTGAGCAGAGTAACATTCAGCACATTCAGCGTGTCTGTCCTATGGCTATACAGAAATCAGAGGTGACGAGGGGCAAAAATCACATCAAGGTGCTTGTCACGGGAGCTGGCGAAGACTACCTGCCTGTTGACTATCGCATGTTGACTGCAGGAAGAGACATTAATGCCAATGACCTTGAACAGCGAACCAAGACCTGTATCATTAACGAGCGTCTCTCTCATCAGTTATTCCAAGACAAAAGCCCCATAGGCCAGGTAGTGACCATAGACGATCTGGCGTTTACCGTGATTGGTGTATGCAAGAGCACGCTAAATGACGATATGGAACTGGCAGCCTACATGCCTTTGTCGACAATGCAGGGTGTTTATTATCCTGATGGCATGATCAATGGCATCAATATCATTGTAGATGATATGGAATCGGCCGAGCAGAATGAGCACTTGGAGCAAGCACTTCATGACTTGTTAGCGTCACGTTTAGGATGCAGCCCCAAGGACCATAAGGGAATCATCATTAATAACTCCTACGAGCAGATACTCAGCACCAGGAAGATGATTGCTGCTATTGGCATCTTCGTGTGGATTATCGGTATCGCTACCCTTATTGCTGGTATTGTTGGCGTTAGCAACATCATGCTCATCACTATTAAAGAACGTACACGCGAACTCGGCGTGCGCAAGGCGATGGGTGCCAGCAACGAGCACATCATCACGATGGTGCTGCTTGAGTCGGTTATTATAACGCTCATCTTCGGTTACATTGGGATGATGCTTGGCGTTGGACTGACACAGTTGCTCAACAGCGCCTTAGGAACAGCCATCCCCATGTTCCAGAACCCCACCGTGGACTTCTGGCCCATCATAGGATGCAATTTCATAATGGTGCTTGCAGGACTCATAGCAGGATATGTTCCTGCCAAGCGTGCTGTCAGCA
The DNA here is from genome assembly GCA_902774925.1 of uncultured Prevotellaceae bacterium. GTDB lineage: Bacteria > Bacteroidota > Bacteroidia > Bacteroidales > Bacteroidaceae > Prevotella. Next base: position 14,873 of record CACYKE010000029.1, read on the forward strand.
TCAAGCTCGTGGAGGCCCTGACATCGTAGAATTATAGTTTCAAGTTTCAAGATTCAAGTTACAAATGATTGATAAAGATTTCTGGCAGGAAGTACTGCAAACCATACGACAACAGAAATGGCGTTCGCTGATGACCGCTTTCGGCATTTTCTGGGGACTGCTTATGCTGATGTTCCTGATAGGTGCTGGTGTTGGATTCCAGGAAGGCATTGTAGGACAGCTGAAACAGATGCCCGCCAATTCTGCTGCCTATGCGATAGACGCGACCACTATAGCCTATAATGGCTTGGAACGTGGCCGTTCGTGGCACATTGAGTTTAAGGATGTAGAAGCCATTCAGGCGGAATATCCTGGAGCCGTCAAGCAAGCTGTCTATGTCAAGTTCCTGCCGTCAGTTGACAGTACGCTGACTGTTTCGTCCGCCAATGCTACCGACGAACTTATCGTGGCAGGCGTATCACCGTTCCTCGCCACCATGTCGCCCCAGCGAATCGTTGCCGGCAGATATATCAACGAGTTCGACTGCGACGAGCGTCGTAAGGTGTGCGTCATCGGTTATCAGGTGGCAAAGACGCTTTTCCCTGATGACGAATCCCCTGTCGGACAAAGCATCAATATCGCAGGCACCTCCTACGATGTGGTTGGTGTTACCAAGAAGACGAACGACATGGTGAACCTTGGCCCCCACGAGTCCAAATCTGTCTTTCTGCCCATTACCACGGCGCAGTATGTGTTCAACGCAGTAGGGCAGGCGGACAGAATGTTTCTCGTGCTTGACGACAAATATCCTTCTGGCGAATACTACAAGCCTATTGATGCCGTCATTCGTCAGCGCCACCAGATTCATCCTGACGACGATGTCGCATTGATGTCCAGCGACCTGAAAAGTCAGCTCAACCAGTTTGACATCATGATAGGCGGCGTCAACGCCCTGGTATGGCTTGTGGGTTTGGGAACGCTGTTGGCCGGTCTTATCGGCATCTCGAACATCATGATGATTACCGTCAAGGAGCGCACGCAGGAGATTGGTGTGCGCCGTGCATTGGGTGCCGAACCTTGGACCATCATTAAGCAGATTATGTGTGAAAGTCTAATGCTCACATTAGCCGCTGGCATCGTCGGTATTATTGCTGGTGTCTGGGGACTCTATGCCGTGAACCGAATGACTGCAGCATCTATGGGCGACGGTGGATTCTTTACCAATCCACACGTTCCGTTTATTCCGGCTATTGCCGCATTGATCATTTTGATTATCGGTGGCCTGTTTGCGGGATTTGTTCCTGCCAAACGCGCCATGGCTATCAAGGCTATTGAGGCATTACGCGAAGAGTAATGGAGAATGGACAATTGATAATGGAGAATAAGAATAAAAACAAATAGATAAAACAATGAAAAAAGTACTGAAAACTGGTGGATGGGTCCTGGTAGGACTATTTGTCATCTACACCTTCTACTTCCTTTGGAAACAATCACAGCCGGCTCCGGTAGTTTATGAACTTGTGAAGCCCGAACAGCGCGACATCCTGCAGCAAACCATTGCTACTGGCACCCTTGAGGCACGCAACCAGGTGGAGCTGAAACCTCAGATTACCGGTGTCGTCACGTCGCTGCGCGTACAGGCCGGACAGACCATCAATGCCGGCGACCTTGTAGCTACCATTCGCGTCATTCCCGACATGAACCAGCTCACCCAGGCTCAGAGTTCTGTGGAGTCGGCACGTATAGCCCTTGATGAGGTGATACGAGAGGCTGCACGCACACAACGCCTTTTCGACAAAGGGGTAGTAAGCCAGGAAGAGAACGAGCAACAGCAGAACCGTCTGGCCACGGCCAAGGACAACCTCAAGGCAGCAGAGGCACAGGTAGAGGTTATCAAGCGTGGCTCCAGCGATCGTGCCGGCAATGTCAACACCACCGAGGTGCGCTCTACTATGCGTGGTGTGGTACTGAATGTTCCCGTCAAGGAGGGCACCTCTGTCAGCGGTTCCTCCGCGTTCTCGCAGGGCACTACCATTGCCACCGTTGCTGATATGAAAGACATCATCTTCCATGGTAACATCGACGAGACTGAAGTGGCCAAGCTCCATACGGGCATGAAGGTAACGCTGATTCCAGGCTCTATGCAGAATGTGAAGATTCCTGCCACGCTCGACTACATCTCTCCGGAGGGCACACTCGTGAACGGTGCCAAGATGTTTGAGTTGAAGGCTACTGCCACTATTCCTGAGGGCGTGGAGATTCGCTCCGGCTACAGCGTCAATGCCAACATCACGCTCAGTGAAGCCCGTCAGGCACTCTCCATCAGCGAGACCTGCGTAGAGTTCGAGAATGGCAAGGCCTATGTCTATCGTCTCACCTCGGCTGAAAAAGATGTCGAGAACCAGAAATGGGAGCGCGTCCCCGTCGAGTTGGGCATCTCTGATGGCGTGTATGTTGTCGTGAAGTCTGGCGTTAGCGAAACCGACCGTCTCCGTGGCATTCAGCGCATGTAGGACTTAAAATGAATGAGAACTATGAGAATTCCTGTTATAAGTAACCTTCGTGGTCTGGCATTCCTCATGCTGTTTCCCACTTCGCTCACCATGTCTCATGCACAGCGGCAGTGGACGCTCGACGAGTGTATATCCTATGCCATCGACCACAACATCAATATCCAGCAGCGAGCCCTTGACATCAAAAAGAGTCAGGTAAAACTCGAGACTAGTAGCAATGCATGGTTGCCAGAGGTCAGCGCAAGGGTTGGCGAACAGTTCAGCTTCGGCAACTATAACGCCACTACCGGCTCTTTAACAAGCCCCACCGTGGCAGACAACAACGACCTGGCTTACACCACCGGGGGGATTACCGCCACCATGAACCTGTTTGATGGCTTCAAGACCACGAGTCAGAAACGTGCCGACCGCTTCTCGCTCGACGCTGCAACCGCCAACCTCGAGAAAGCCCGTAAGGACATCGGCATTCAAATTGCCATTCGCTATCTAGAGTGTCTCTGCAATAAAAGTATGGTCGATGTGGCCCTCTCACAGTTAGACGTCAGCCAGAAACTGTGCCAACGGGCTGCCGCACTTGTCGAAGACGGCAAACGCCCACTCAGCGAGCTGAAAGATGTGGAAGCCTCTGTTGCTTCTGACGAATATGCCTTGGCTAAGGCCAAAGGTGACCTCACCTTGTCGCTCACCGACCTGGCCCAAATGCTTAACCTGCCCACCACTGAGGGTTTTGATGTTGCTCCTGTCGAAGAAACGTCTGTTCCTCCGATGCCCATAGACTATGATGGTGTTATCGAGCGCTGGCCTTCCATCCTTGCCGCCAAGTCGTCCATTGAGTCCAACAAGGCTCAAGTCAAGGTAGCTCGTTCTGGCTACTACCCCACACTCTATTTCGAGGGATATGTCAAGACCTATTACGTCAACATGTTTCATACGGACATAGGCTGGGGCGGTTTCGACAAACAGTTCTTCGACAAAAATCTGAATGAGGTTGTCGGCTTGCACTTGAGTATCCCCATTTTCAATCGTTTCCAAACGCGCAGCAATATCCGTACGGCTAAACTCAACTTGATGGAACAGCAGTTGGCTCTCGACGACGCCCGACAGAACCTGCGAACGGAAATGCAAAAGGCCTACACCAACACCATAGTTGCACTTGACAAACTGGATGCAGCCCAAAAAGCTGTTGATGCTGCTGCCGTTAGCGTCAGTTACGAACAGGAACGCTACGATGCTGGTCGTAGCAGCGTCTTCGACCTCATCAACGCCCAACAAAAACATATGAAAGCTTGTCAGGATGCTGTGCAGGCAAAGTACGAATACTTCATCCGCCAGCGCATCCTCGACTTCTACAAATAACTCCTGTCCTCCATGTATCTTTAGGTCTTTGAACATCCGCAGGACGTAACCCGTAACTTTGCAGGCAATATGGCAACAATTAATGAAATACAAGACGAAATCATTGAGGAATTCGGTGGTTTTGACGACTGGATGGATAAGTACCAGCTGCTGATAGACCTGGGTAACGAGCAGGAGCCGCTGGAGGAGAAGTATAAGACGGAGAGCAACCTGATAGACGGTTGCCAGAGCCGCGTATGGCTGGTGGCAGACTATGAGGACGGCGTCATTCGATTCAGGGCAGAGAGTGATGCGCTGATAGTAAAGGGTATCGTGTCGCTGTTGATTCGCGTGCTGAGCGATCATACACCACAAGAGATTCTGGACGCTGAACTTTACTTCATCGACGAAATCGGGTTGAAAGAACATCTGTCGCCTACGCGCTCTAACGGTCTGCTGGCAATGGTGAAGCAGATGAGGATGTACGCCTTAGCGTTTCATAGTCATCAAGCTTCTTAAGATAGTATTCGCGGAAATCGCGCCAACGATAATAGGGGGCTATGTCTGTCGGAATGGGCAGCGTAGCCTCTTGTTCGTTAAGGAGCACCTTGAAGACGACATCCTTGTCTTCTGGGTTTTCGCGATAGAATACGAACTGGATGTTGGAGGCCATGGGGAACACAAGGCACGCCCACCAGCCGTTGGGTTCGAGAGCCGCGAGGTCGTTGGTCTGGAGGTCGAAACCGTTGATGCCCAACAAACAAGTCAGTGGTAGCATAATCGTCTCGTGGCCAAAGCGCAATGAGGCTCCTGGGCGTTTCAGTCGCAGACAGCTGTCAGCCTCGTGAATCATCTGACGCAACAGGTAACGCTGGCTATAGGGTTGGTCACCTCCGTTGAGCAGCGAGGGACCATACATGATGTACCACCACGCATTCTCGCACTGCCAGAAGCAGTGGATATCCTCGTAAGTAAAGAGGTCGATAAGCTGTGAACGCTCGCTCATGCGGGTATTCTGCTGGATGAGACCCGTCAATATCAAATAGTAGTTCAGCCATTGTTCCCCGTTTCTCGGTTGGAGTTTGACAACGAAGTCGTCAAGAACTTTCCGTGCAGCGTCCACATCGGTGAACAGCATCTGCATCAGACGATAGTTGCTAATGAGCGGCTCACAGAAAGCATTGAAAACCTTCTGGGTTTCAGGAGTTTCCATCCGTTTGCGCAACAGGGTGTCCTGATGATTCATATACCACATATCCTGTTTCGAGGCCCGCATGGTGACATCCAAATCAGGGTTGAGAGCCACCAGTTGCTGGATGGCGGCACCCATCGAGAGCACGCAACGGTTGACGGTGGTGCTGCGGGCGTCAACATAGGCATCACCAGTGAACACCTCAGGGAAACGTTCCACCATACGGCAGGCTATCTGACGGTGCTGGCGCTTGCCCAGTCCTGTGAGGTCACCCCAGCTTCCCTCAGAGTCATTGATAATATAGCGTAGTTCACGCTCAACATCTTTGCCTATCGGGGTAAGCAGCCCCAAACTGTCTGTCTTGCAGAGCATCCGATAAGGAATGTCGTAGCCCTTGCGATTGCTGAGATAGCGCGAACCGTGACGTCCGTAGTGACTGATATAGAAAGGTTTCTTACCTTGTGGCGCAGGAGTCAGCGCAGGCAGTGTGCTGTCAGGATAGATGCAGTAGTTGCTGGCCGAGAAATTACGGTTCTGACGAATCTTTTCGAAAGCCGACAGCGCCTTTCCCTCTGACTGCGCCAGAGCGGTCGAAAACATACTGCAGGCCAGTGCCAGGAGTACTATTTTATTTCTCATACGCGTCAAGTTTGTTCAGATAGTACTTACGGAAATCGTTCCAGTGATAGTAGGGCCCTTCGAAACTTTTCAGTGGCAAGTGGACCTCGTTTTCGTTGAGCAGTACCTTAATCAGCACGTCTGTATCGTCAGGATTGCTGCGATAGAAGATAATCTGAATATTGCCCGCCATCGGGATGACCTTATAGTTGGCCCAGCCTTTGCGGTCGAGCGATTCAAGGTCGTTGGTGGCTAATTCATAATTATCAATTCCCATCAGACACACCAATGGCAACAACATCGTATCGTGGCCATAGCGCAAATGAGCGCCAGGCTGTTTCAGCTGGATGCAACTGTCAGCGTCGTTGATGATTTTCCGCAACAGGTTCCGCTGACTATAGGGCTGCTCGCCACCACTCGTCGGACAGAAGCCACAGTTGACATACCACCAAGCATTGCTCTTCTTCCAATGGTTATACAACTCGTCGTCGGTAAACAGATCGTAAAGCGTTATCTGCAGGGTAAGACTGGTGCTTTGCAGGTCACTGGCAAGTTCGAAGAGACTATGGTCGAATTTAGCAGCATTGATGTGCTGGCGGACATAGGTCGTATCGTTGAACAGCGACTGCATCAGCCTGCTGCTAGTGTCGTAACGCTGGTTGAATTCATTGAGAAGTGCTTGTGTGGCTGAGTCGTTTCTCATAGCCTCCAGACGCGGGTCGGACTGACACAGGTAGTACATGTCGCGCTGTGTGGCGTTATGATGGATAAACACCTTGGGACACATACGCGAAAGCTGCATCATGGCGTTCTCCATTGACAGGAATACGCGAAGTACCATCGTGCTACGGGCATCAACATCTACCCCGTCGGCAAAGACCTCAGGGAACCGATCCACCATACGTCGCATAATCTGCTGGTGTTGCAGAGCACCCAGACGCGTCAGTTCGCCATAATGGTCACGAGCGTCCTTGCGGATGATGTCCAATCTTTGCAGCACGTCCTTGCCCAAAGGAGTCAACTTACCCAGACTGTCAGCCTCAGCCATCGTCTCATAGGGGGTCTCGTAGTCGTTGGCACCAATGAGATAGCGTGAACCGTGACGTCCGTAGTGACTGATATAGAAAGGATGCTTACCCTCAGGAGCAGGCGTCAGTTTCAACTGCGTAGCTCCTGAATAAGCCAGAGAGTTGCCGGCTGAGCAACGAATGTTGTCGCGAATTTCTTCGCGAATATTCTGTGCCGCAAGGCCTGTAACTATCACCGTCAAGACCAAGCTCAGCAAGATTTTTCTCATAAGTTCTTTCAATTTGTGTGCAAAATTAAAAAATAATTCGTATATTTGCAAAATAAAAACCAAAAAAAGTCTGAATAATGGCAACAAAACAACCTTGGCAAGACGACTATTGGCTGTTGCTGATGCAACAATACCTGCGCAAACCGACGGGTATGAAGCCAATCTACGACCGCGAAATGGTAAACCTCAGTCTGGAACTACACATCCATCCGGAAGTGCTTCACGACAAATTGGGCGACATAGGTCGCCTGCGTACTCCACGCATAGAACGCATCTGGAAAGAATATGGTGAGAATCCGCGTCGTCTGAGCCGTGCTGTCCAACTGTTGCGCCAGATGATAGGATTCAATTCTGGAGGCGATTTCTTTGAGGGTGTCGACGTACAGGAGACTTTCGAACGCGACTTTCGTCCCCTCAGTGAGGACGAACGTATGACGCCCATTATGCTTGTGGTGATACTCGACCTCTATTTCCGTCTGACACCTATCACGATGGTTGCCGAGACCCCTGAAGTGCAGGAATTGGCTCGTTTGCTACGTATCCCTGCTAAATTGGTGGTAGAGATCTTAGACGTGTTCCAACACTGCGACCCTTATCTGCGCCGTCGCGATGTAACGTTCAGTCCACTGATGATGCCCTGTCAGCAGATTTGGCAACGCTATGGCAACATCGACACACGTCAGTTGGCTGACTATGCCGAGCAACTGAAGGTGTATTTTAAGAATTGAGAATATTTAAACCAATAACAATATGAAAAGAATAATGATTACAGGAGTTCTGCTCCTTTTAATGGCATCAACAATGAGTGCACAAACGAAACTACGTGCCGACAATATCGACGAAGTATTGAAGGCTATGACGATTGAAGAAAAGGCCAAACTGATGGTTGGCGGTGCAAACAATTTCTTTGGAGCGGGAGCCGTCGTAGGCGGTGAAGCCGATCTGGTGGCTGGTGCCGCTGGTACAACCCCCCGTATTGAACGTCTGGGTATTCCAGCAACGGTACTTACCGACGGTCCTGCCGGAGTGCGTATCGACCCCACTCGCGAGGGTACGACACAGACGTATTATGCTACAGCTTTCCCCATTGGCTCGTGTCTGGCTTCGACATGGAACACGGAACTGGTCAGCAAGGTTGGTGAAGCTATCGGCAATGAAACCAAGGAGTATCGTTGTGACGTGATTCTTGGTCCTGGTATGAACCTACACCGCAATCCGCTGTGTGGTCGTAACTTCGAGTACTATAGCGAGGATCCGTTGGTAACGGGAAAGATTGCTGCGGCTTATATTAAGGGCGTGCAGAGTCAGGGTGCTGGTGTGAGTGCCAAGCACTTTGCCGTCAATTCGCAGGAGACGGATCGTACAGCTGTCGATGAGCGAGTCAGTCAGCGTGCAGCCCGCGAATTGTATCTGCGTGGTTTTGAGATTGCTGTTCGCGAGAGTAACCCTTGGACCATTATGGCCAGTTATAATAAGGTGAACGGCGAGTTCTCAATGGGTAATCATGACCTATTAACAAAAATTTTGCGCGAGGATTGGGGCTATAAGGGTATCGTGATGACCGACTGGATTGGTATCCGCAATGGTCTGCCCACCATCAACGAGGTACATGCTGGCAACGACCTGATGGAACCAGGCCAGCCCGCCCAGGCTCAGGAGATTATCGAGGGCGTGAAGAGTGGTAAACTCAGTATGGAGGACGTTGACCGCAATGTACGTCGTATGCTGGAGTATATTGTCAAGACGCCCAGCTTCAAAAATTATCCCTATACCAACAAGCCCGACTTCGAGGCTCATGCCGCCATTACCCGTCAGAGTGCTGCCGAAGGTATCGTGCTGCTGAAGAACAATGGTGCCTTGCCTTGGAAAGACGGCAAGATAAAGACGGTTGCCCTCTTTGGCGAGAACTCATACGACTTCCTTTCTGGTGGTACAGGTTCAGGATGCGTTCATCCACCATACGTGGTTGATATGCTTACCGGTTTGAAGAATGCCGGAATCAACTCATCTGCTACACTTACCGATATCTATCGTAAATATATTGACTATGCACGAGTAAAGTTCCAGGCAGAGCGCCATCCCGCCAAGTGGTTCCAGACGGAGATGATGGGTCAGCAGAAGTATCCTGAGATTGGTATTTCTCCTATCGCTATCGACAAGGAGGTTGCTAGTGCCGATGCTGCTATTATCACCATCGGACGTCAGGCTGGTGAAGGTATCGACCGCGATATCGCTACTGAGTTCAACCTCGTTCCTGAGGAGCAGGCTCTGATTAAGGACGTCTGCAATGCTTTCCATCAGGCAGGCAAGCCCGTAGTGGTTATCATCAACTCAGGTTCTGTCATTGAGACTGCCTCATGGAGCGGCTATCCTGATGCCATTCTCTGTGCTTGGCAGCCAGGTATGGAAGGTGGTAATTCTGTTGCCGACCTGCTCACAGGTAAGGTGAATCCTTCTGGTAAACTCACCATGACTTGGCCTCTTGCTGCTACGGATCATCCTTCTACGAAAGGTTATCCTGGCACAATGGACTTCTATACTTACGAGGTGACCAGAGGATACACAGGACAGGTTGCAGGCTACGACTATACCAATCACGACGAGGACATCTATGTGGGTTATCGTTTCTTCGACACCTTCAATCGCGAAGTAGCCTATCCCTTCGGATTTGGTCTGAGCTATACGACCTTTGAATTCTCGAAACCTGTGGTTAAGGCCAAGGGTAAGGACGCTGTTGAGGTAAGCATCACCGTTAAAAACACTGGTGCTGTCAGTGGTAAGGAGGTGGCTCAAGTATACGTTACTGCACCTAAGGGTCGTATTGAAAAGCCTGCTCAGGAACTGAAAGCCTTTGCCAAGACACGTGAGTTGCAACCTGGAGAGAGTCAGACACTAACCATGACCATTCCCGTTCGCGACCTTGCCAGCTTCGACGAGGCAGGTTCTCAGTGGCTCACAGAGGCAGGAAACTATACGTTCCGTATTGGCAACTCCAGTCGCAATCTGCCTTTATCAGTAGCACTCACCTTGAAAGAATATACGGAAAAGGTAAACAATGCGCTGGCTCCCAAACAGAAGCTTAATTTATTGAAACACTAACAAAATCGGAGAAAGTTCGTCTATATATAAATTAAGGTATAGCAATGATAAAAAGAACTTTCCTTTTGACGTTAGTGGGCTTGGTGGCTTTAGGCGTACAGGCTCAGAAGTTGGTGGAAACCCAGCGACAGTATCTGAGTGGTCATGGTTGCGACGATATGGTACAATGGGACTTCCTATGTTCGGATGGTCGTAACAATGGTAAGTGGACGAAGATTGGCGTTCCCTCGTGTTGGGAACTGCAGGGCTTTGGGACCTACCAATACGGCATGCGCTTCTATGGCAAGGCCACACCAGAGGGTATTGCAGACGAGAAAGGAAAGTATAAGACAGAGTTTATGTTGCCTCAGGAGTGGGCTGGTCGTCAGATACAGCTCGTCTTCGAGGCAGCATTTACTGAAATCCATGTTGAGATAAATGGTCGTAAGGCTGGCAATGGCACCTATCAGGGAGGCTTTACACGTCATACGATAGATGTTTCTGACCGTGTGTTTTTTGGTTCGAAAAAGAACCGTCTGGAGGTTGAAGTACTGAAGGAGAGCACCAATCCGCAGGTGAACCTCGCTGAACGTAGGGCTGACTACTGGAACTTCGGCGGCATCTGGCGTCCTGTATTCATTGTCAGCAAACCATCGCAAAATATTCAGCGTGTGGCGATAGATGCCAAAGCTGATGGTTTCTTTACGGCTGATGTGTTCCTGAATCGTGCTGTCAACGGATCTAAAGTGAGCGTTGATATCATCGATGCCAATGGGAAGAAAGTGGCCACAAGTCCTACTTACATTGTTGCCAGCGACAAAGCAAAAGTGGAGTTTCGTACGGAGAACCCCAAGCTTTGGAATGCGGAACAGCCCAACCTCTATACGGCAGTCTTTACGTTAAAAGACGCAGAGGGTCGTACCCTCCACATTGAGCGCCAGAAGTTTGGTTTCCGCACCATTGAATATTGCCATACCTACAAAGGCGATAAGGAGGACGGTGTGTTTATCAATGGGCAGAAGGTGATTTTCAAGGGCGTCAATCGCCATTCCTTCCGCCCTGAGAGCGGGCGCACGCTGTCGAAGCAGAAGAATATCGAGGACGTGCTGTTGATAAAGAGCATGAATATGAATGCTGTCCGTCTGAGTCACTATCCTGCTGATCCAGAGTTTCTGGATGCCTGCGACTCGTTAGGACTCTATGTGGAATGTGAACAGCCGGGTTGGCATAAGGCACATGAAACGATTGTGGGCAGTCAGATTGTAGAGGAGATGGTAACGCGCGACGTAAACCATCCCAGCATCATATTCTGGAGTAATGGTAACGAAGGTGGCTTTAACTACGAACTGGAGCCTGTATTCGCACAGTTCGACCCACAGAAACGCGTCGTCCTCTACCCTTGGGCTAATCGCAATGGTTTCGAAACCAAGCACTATCGTTCATGGGGCGAGTCAGCAGACTATATGCGCCAAAAGGAGATTTTCATGCCTACGGAGTTCCTGCATGGACTGTATGACGGAGGACATGGGGCAGGCTTGAAGGACTATTGGAAGTTGATGATGAGTAATCCGCGTTGTGCAGGAGGTTTCCTATGGGATTTGATGGACCAGGCTGTTGTCCGTACGGACCAAAATGGCATTCTTGACCCTGTGGGTAACTTCGGTTCTGATGGCATCGTAGGCCCTCACATGGAAAAGGAAGGTTCATTCTATACCATCCGCGAGGTGTGGAGCCCTGTGCAGGTATTGTATTTTGACAGTAGTGCTTTCACCATTCAGAACTGCTATAACTTCATCAACCTGAAGGACTGCAAATTTAGCTACAGACTGCTCAAGATGCCTACCTACGGAGAGTCGGAGGTTAAGGTTATCAAGGAAGTAAAGTTGCCTTCGCCTAATGCAGCACCTGGTGAAAAAGCCCAACTGAAAATCGAAAGGACAGATGCTGACGTGATAGAGTTGACAGCTATTGACCCGTATGGAAAGGAAATCTTTACGTGGAACCATAGACACATGGTAAAACTTGGCACCGGTAACCTGAGCAAGAGAAATCTACACAAGAATACCCAGAAATACTCGTATACAGAGGATGCAAACAAATTATTGGTGCAAAACGGCAATCGCAAGTATGCTTTCAGCAAGAAGACGGGTAGATTGATGGGAATTTCCGTAGGCGATAAAAAGCTGTCATTCAGCAACGGTCCCCGTTTTGTAGCTGCTAAGCGTGCTGACCGTTCACAGGATGGCTTCTATAACCATGATGACAACAAAGCTTTCCAGAAGAAAACACAATATACGGAGTATCCTGACCAAGGTGCTTTTGATGGGTTCACCTTCAGCGACAGTACGCTGGTGGTCAACTATCTGCATGGTTCTATCAACACGGTTACATGGCGCTTCCTCGCTGATGGCGGAGTGTATATGAACGTCGACTATTACTTCAATGGCGTCATCGACCTGATGGGCATATGCTTCGATTATCCTGAGACGATGGTGAAAAGCAAACAATGGGTGGGTAAAGGTCCCTATCGCGTTTGGCAGAATCGCATGGAGGGTCCACAGTATGGTCTGTGGCAGAACGACTACAACGATCCCATTCCTGGTGAGTCGTGGGACTATCCTGAGTTCAAGGGCTACTTCTCGAATGTCAACTGGATGAAACTGAATACCAGCGAAGGCGCTATTGGCATCGAAGTGATGACAGGAAAGGTAGGCGTCTATACACCTCGTGATGGGCGCGACCATATTCTGTATACCCTCCCAGAGACAGGCATCTCTATCCTCAAGGCCATTCCTGCCGTTCGCAACAAGGTGAACACGACAGACCTGAATGGTCCCAGCGCACAACCCTATTGGAGCAAGGGGAAAGGAAGCATCAACGCCATTCTAAGATTTGAATGATATGAAGCGACTGACCACACTCGCTCTTGTCCTGTGCCTCGCGATTTTGTCGCGAGCTAACGATACAACTCGCCCTTGGACCTTCTGGTATTGGATGTATGGTGCCGTATCAGAAGCAGGTATCAAGGCCGACCTGCAGGCAATGAAGGATGTGGGACTGGGTGGCTGTTACCTAATGCCTATTCGTGGGTCACAAGAACAACCAGAATACCAAGGCACGGCTGATGCCCTGAGTGACAACTTCTGGCGAATGGTGGATTGTGCCTTAAAGCAAGCCGATTCCCTCGGATTGGAAATGGGCATTCACATTTGCGACGGTTTTGCACTCGCTGGCGGTCCTTGGATTTCACCCGAGGAGTCCATGCAGAAGATTGTCTTCTGCGAAGACATTTTCGTGGGTAGCGTACAAGACATGGTTCATCGCAAGGGTGGTCTTGTCTTACCCCGTCCAGAGGGCGTTGACGACTACTACGAAGACATTGCCACCTTTGCCATACCTCTAACCCGGCGATCGTTCCATCCCTTCCCTTATAACTTCGACTTACAACGCGACCTAGAGAAGGTTCCTATCAATATGTCACCAACGATGACGCGCAATGCCATGGGAATCTTTGCAGCCTCCGAACCAGCATGGATACAGTTTGACCTTGGAGCCAAACGCCTGTTTACCAATATTGAGATAGCCGCCAACGGCACCAATATGCAGGCACAACGCATGACCATTGAGGTGTCTGACGACGGGGTGGATTTCCTCCCCATCAAACAGCTTGTCCCACCCCGTCAGGGATGGCAGAACTACGACTATAACACCACTTTTATGCTCCCACCCACAGAGGCCCGCTATTGGCGCCTGTCGTGGACTCCTAATCGAACGGAGCCAGGAAGTGAGGACATGGATGCTGCTAAATGGCGTCCTCGCTTAGGACTGAAGAACGCTACACTTTATAGCCAGCCACGTATTGACAACTGGGAAGGCAAGGCTGGCTATGTGTGGCGCTTTGCTCCTGATACCAATCCAAAAGAACTGCCCGATAGCATCTGTTGGCAACAGCGTGAGATAGCGCAATTGACGTTAGAGGGAGACCGTGTGACAGGTTATCGTCTCCAGTCGATAGACAACTCGACGTACATCTATCGCATTGTGCGCATTGGCCATACCTCCACGGGCTATACCAATGCGACAGCTGGTGGCGCGAAGGGACTGGAGTGCGATAAGTTCTCAAGTGAGGCCGTCAGCAAGCAGGTGGACTCGTGGTTTGGGTTGTTCAAGCAGCGTCCCCATGCTGACGTGGTGAAATACCTGCATGTGGATTCTTGGGAGTGTGGCTCACAGAACTGGAGTCGTAATTTCGCCCAGGAGTTTAAAGCTCGTCGCGGCTACGACCTTATTCCCTGGTTGCCAGTCATGATAGGCATCCCTATTGAGTCAGCGACCAAGAGTGATCAGGTTCTGCGCGACATCCGACTGACCATCAACGACCTAATCAACGAGAAATTCTTCGTCACCGTTGCACAAAAGGCCAAGGAATATGGTGTGCAGTTGTCGTCAGAGAGCGTTGCTCCCACGATGGTTTCCGATGGAATGGAACATTTTAAGTATGTTGACGTGCCGATGGGCGAATACTGGCTCAACTCACCCACTCATGATAAACCCACTGATATGCTCGACGCCATCAGTGGTGCTCACGTCTATGGCAAGAATATAATTCAAGCAGAGGGATTCACGGAGGTGCGTGGTGTGTGGGACGAGACGCCAGCTAGCATCAAGGCACTCTTAGACAGAAACTTTGCTTTGGGCATGAATCGCCTCTTCTTCCACGTGAATACCCACAACCCTTGGCTCGACCGTAAACCAGGAATGACCCTCGATGGTATTGGCCTCTTCTTCCAGCGCGACCAGACCTGGTTCCCTGAGACTAAGCCTTTCGTGGATTACATCACTCGCTGCCAAACACTACTGCAACAAGGCAAGCCAGTGGTGGATATTGCAGTATATACAGGCGACGAAATGCCCAGTCGTGCGTTGACTCCCGACCGCCTTGTACCTATGCTGCCAGGCTTGTTTGGTGCAGAGCGTATGGCCTCTGAACGTAAACGCCTGGCTAACGTTGGCCAGCCGATGGAAGAATCACCTGTTGGCGTTTGGCACTCCGCAGGCATACTGGACCTGAAGGACTGGATCAACCCTTTACACGGCTACCAGTACGACTCGATGAACAAGGATGCCCTCCTAACGCAGCCTTTTAATTATAAAGTATTGGTGATTCCTACTAATATATTGGTTTCGAAAGAGGCCAAAGAGAAGATAGATCAATTGCGTCATCAGGGTGTGCTTATTATCGACAAGCCCTATAAAGACAGCACTTTCGAGAAGGTGACACCAGACGTCATCCTTCCTGAAGGTATTGCCTATGCCCATCGGGTAGATGATACCTTTAATATTTACTTTTTAGCAAATCAAACGGACAAGTCCCAACAATTCTCAGCCAAGTTCCGTGATGCTGATACTGTTGCAGTATTATATCATCCTGTAGAGAATACCTATTATTGGACACATAATGCCAAGAACAAAGGCTCTATCGATATTAGCCTTGCCCCCTATAAGTCTGTATTTATCATCTTTGGAACAAGACTCAACTGTATGGCTCTTACATCAGTAAAAGAATCATACGGCAGGGTTGTATTGCAAAAGGATCCCCTTAACGCCAAAAGCCTCAACAACGTTTCACAAAAGGAGAGTCCCTTAGCAGTTATTGGTCCGAACGGGACGGACTCACAGTTCGCAGGCGACGGACTCGCAGTCCGAACGGGACGGACTAAAAACGAGCCTTGGGATGTATTATTCCAGGAAAGTGGTATTTCTTTGAAGAGCCAGCAACTCTTCGATTGGAGCCAGCATGCAGACGACAGAATACGCTATTTCAGTGGTCACGCCCGCTATACGACGACGTGGGAACTGAAGAAGAAAGAGGTGCCAACAGGTCGTGCATGGCTGTCGTTCCCCAACGTAAAGGATATCGCCCACGTATGGATCAATGGCAAGGATTGCGGTATTGCCTGGACAGCGCCCTACGAGGTAGAGATAACAGGTGCCCTGAAGAAAGGCAAGAACAAGATAGAAATCGAGGTGGTCAACACGTGGCACAACGCCCTGCGAGGTGCTGACCAGGGCAAGGCTCCCTACGAAGGCATCTGGACCAACGCCAAATATCGCACCAAGGGCGACAACCTGTTACCTGCCGGACTGTTAGCACAACCCGAACTAAAAATAGAACAATAATATGAGACGCATCACATTCCTTTTGATCACGTGTTTATTATCACTAAGCACTTCCTTTGCGGAGGTTAGTCTCCCGAATTTCTTCAGCGACAACATGGTGTTGCAGCAACAAACAGAGTGTAACCTATGGGGAACTGCCGATAAAGGTCAGACGGTGAAGATCACGACCTCATGGGACCAGAAGACTTATCTGGTGAAAGCCGGCAAGGACGGCAAGTTTGAGGTGAAGGTACAGACGCCAGAGGCTGGCGGTCCTTATGAGATTACCTTCAACGATGGTAAGGCCGTCACCTTACACAATATCCTGATTGGCGAGGTATGGATTTGCGCAGGTCAGTCGAATATGGAGATGCAGATGAAGGGGTTCAAGCAACAACCCGTCGAGGGAACGACGGAGGAGCTGTTGCGTTGTAAAGACTCCCAACTGCGACTATTCACCGTCAAGCGCCATGTATCACTGACTCCAAGATACAATGTGACGGGACAATGGAACGAGGCAAACAGTGCCAGTGTCCGTGACTTCTCGGCAACAGCCTATTATTTCGGTCGTGCATTACGTTCGACATTAAACGTTCCCATCGGATTAATCGTCACCGCATGGGGTGGCTCTGCCTGTGAGGCATGGATGAAAGCCGATTGGTTGCGTGCCTTCCCGAAAGTTAAACAGACCATCACAGTAGGAGATGTTTCGAAACTCCAGCAACGCTGTCCTACCGCTCTCTATAACGGTCAGTTGTATCCCCTCATCGGCTATGGCATTCGTGGAGCCATCTGGTATCAGGGCGAAGATAATGTGCCTCGCTATGACTACTATGCTCCACTGTTGAAGGCAATGGTCGAAGGTTGGCGCAAGGAGTGGAAACAGGGCGATTTCCCATTTTATTATTGTCAGATAGCCCCCTACGACTACTCGCTCATCGAGTGGAAAGGCAGTCAATATCTGCGTGAACAGCAAATGAAAGCAGAGTCGATGATTTCAAATGCCCGTATGGCAGTACTGATGGATGCCGGTCTCGAATACGGCATTCACCCCAGAAAGAAGCGTCAGGCCGGTGAGCGTTTGGCTATCCTCGCTCTATCGAATACTTATGACGTAAAAGGCCTACCTGAGTTCGCTACCTACAAAGAGGTAGAGTTTAAGAACGATACAGCTGTGGTGGCCTTTGACAGAAGCAAGGAGTGGGTTTACTTCGAACATGGTACTACCTCCAAGAACTTTGAGGTGGCAGGAAGCGACAAGGTGTTCCATCCTGCCACAAAGGTGTGGGTTTCTCGCAATCGCGTCTATGTGGTTTGTGACGAGGTGAAAAAGCCCATTGCCGTGCGCTATGCTTTCAAGGATTGGGTAGAAGGCGACCTGATGCACGATGGTCTACCTGTATCTTCATTCAGAACAGATAATTGGTAATAATTATGCGAAAACTCATTTGTATAATCTGTATCGTCTGTAGTTTAAATGCTATAGCGCAAACCTCAGTAGCAGGTCTCTTCCCTTTGGATAATAGTGGTCGCTTGGTTTGGAATTTCAATGCTGGCTGGCGTTTCCATCTGGGCGACGTCAAAGGTGCAGAAATGGTCGATTTCAACGACAAATCGTGGGAGGTGATCTCGACGCCCCATACTGTTCAATTGATGCCTGCTGAGGCTAGTGGCTGTCGTAACTATCAGGGCATTGCCTGGTATCGTAAGCACTTCGTATTGCCTAAGGAATGTGCTGGTCGTGACGTCACCCTCCACTTTGAAGCCATCATGGGTAAGCAGACCATCTACGTCAATGGCCAAAAAGTAAAGGAACACGAAGGCGGCTATCTCCCCATCACCATTCCTCTCTCTGGCAGTGTGGGCGATGATTTCGTCATCGCCATCTGCGCTGACAATAGCGACGACAAGACCTACCCCCCAGGTAAAAAACAGGCACAGCTCGACTTCGCCTATCATGGAGGCATCTATCGCGACGTATGGCTCATAGCGAAAAATAAGGTCGCTATCACAGATGCCCTCGAGGAAAACAAGGTGGCTGGTGGTGGCATCTTCGTTCATTATGCCACCATCAGCGACAAGAGCGCTGAGGTCTTCGTCAATACCGAAGTGCGCAATAACGACAGCAAGCCCCATTCCATCACTATTGAGAATGCCCTTTCAGCCACCGTTCTCGCTGGTTCTCCAGCGGGCCAGAAAACAAAACTAAAGCTTCAAGCAGGCGAGGCGCGCACCATCACCCAGCGCTTCCTCGTCAAAAACCCCAAGCTCTGGAGTCCAGAGACACCTTATTTATATCATATAACAACTTGCATCAAAGAGGGTAAGCAATCGCTCGATGGTGGTATTACTCGTATTGGCATCCGTAGCTTCGAATTTGTTCGCACAGATGATGCCCAAGGACGCCAACCTGGCTTCTATCTCAATGGCAAGAAATATCATCAGTTAGTTGGCGCCAATCGTCATCAGGACTTCGCTTATGTGGGTAATGCGTTGCCCAATTCCCAGCAATGGCGAGATGCCAAACGCTTGCGGGATGCTGGCTTTACCATTATCCGTACTGCTCACTATCCACAAGACCCATCGTTTATGGATGCTTGCGATGAAATGGGACTTTTTATCATCGTAGCGACTCCTGGATGGCAATATTGGAACAAGGAAAAAGGTTGGGACGAGAAGGTACATGAGAATACACGCAACATCATCCGTCGAGACAGGAATCATCCTTGTGTCTTGATGTGGGAACCGATTCTCAACGAGACACGCTATCCTGAGGACTTCGCCTTGAAGGCCCTGCAGATTACGAAGGACGAATACCCCTATCCCTATCGTCCTGTAGCTGCTGCTGACGTACATTCCGCTGGTGTTGCAGAACACTACGATGTCGTATATGGCTGGCCTGGGGATGACTTCAAGACTGATAAGCCTAAGCAGTGCATCTTTACGCGTGAATTTGGCGAATTGGTAGACGACTGGTATGCACACAACAATCTCAATCGCGCCTCCCGTTCATGGGGCGAGCGACCTATGCTCGTACAAGCCATGAGTCTTTATCGTTCTACTCAGGAACTGTTCCATACCACAGGTCAGTTTATCGGAGGCTGTCAATGGCATCCCTTTGACCACCAGCGTGGCTATCATCCTGACCCTTACTGGGGTGGTATTTATGATGCCTTCCGCCAGAAGAAGACAGCGTTTGATATGTTTGAGGCTGTCCTTTCAAGGCCCGTTGAGACTGAGTCGCAACAAACAATAAAGCCCATCGTCACTATTGCCCACGAGATGACGCAGTTCTCTGAAAAGGACGTTACTATCTTCTCTAATTGCGACTCCGTGCGTTTAACTATGTATGATGGTGAACATTGCTGGACGCAACCTGTAGATAAAGGACTGGTAACTTTCAAAGACGCTTGGGATTTCTTCGAGGCTCGCAACTGGAGCTACACACAAAAGAATTGGCAGAACGTCAAGATGGTCGCTGAGGGTATCATTAATGGCAAGGTAGTATGCAAAAGCGAAAAGATGCCTTCACGCAGAAGTACCAAGCTACGTCTTTATGTCGATGAAATGGGCAAAAAACTCGTTGCTGACGGTTCCGATTTCGTCGTCGTTGTCTGTGAAGTAACTGATGACTTAGGGCATGTTCGTCGCTTGGCAAAAGAAAACATCCGCTTTACCATTGAGGGCGAGGGTGAAATCATTGGTGACACCAATATTAATGCCAATCCGCGTGCTGTTGAATGGGGTTCGGCTCCCGTACTGATACGCAGCACGAAGCAGGCTGGCATAATTAAGATTAAGGCAGAGGTACAATTCCCTGGTATTCATGCGCCCACACCAGCCGAACTGGAGATAGAGAGCATTCCTTACGACATGCCCATGTGCTATCAGGAATCTAGTGTTTCTAAAAACGCTAGAGCATCTAGAGATTCTAGACAATCTAGAGAATCAAGTCCCTCTACCCTCTCTGACGCAGAGAAAAACAAGCTTTTGCAAGAGGTAGAAGCCCAACAAGCTGACTTCGGAATACAAAAATAGGTCTTTAAATTTGCATTTTCCCTCACTTATTCGTATCTTTGCAGGCAAAAATAAAAAAGCAAGATGAAGAAATATGTTATAGCCGCCCTTGTAGCCTTGACAATGGCCTCGTGCGGAGAGAAGAAATTCCATGTAGAAGGTAACATCACCAACGCCAAAGACTCAGTGCTTTACTTCGAGAATATCGCATTGACAGGTATAGACGTGTTGGATTCTGTGAAGCTGGGTGACGATGGTGCCTTTAGTTTCAGTGGTGCCCAGACAGAAGCCCCAGAGTTTTATCGCCTGCGCATCAGCGACCAGATTATCTCGCTCTCGATAGACTCTACCGAGACTGTTACCATCAAGGCTGAGTATCCACAGATGGCTTCGAAATATGAAGTCAGCGGTTCTGAAAATTGCCAGAAGATTCAGGAACTGGCCTTGTTGCAGATGGACCTGCAACAGCGTGCTATCAACGTCAGTCGCAACGATACATTAAGTGTTGATCAGGTGAACGACAGCATTCTTGCTATGGTGAATGCCTATAAGCAGGATGTGAAGACACGTTATATCTACACTCATCCTGACAAGGCTTACGCCTATTTTGCCCTGTTCCAGACATTAGGTAATATGCTACTCTTCAATCCGCGTACCAATCGTGACGATATCAAGGCCTTTGCTGCTGTTGCCACCAGTTGGGATCACCAATGGCCAACAGCTGAGCGTGGTGCTAACCTCCACAATATTGCTATTGAGGGTATGAAGAACGTACGTATTGCAGATGCCGAAAACAGCCGAACTATCGATCCTTCGAAGGTACAGGAGGCTGGTCTCATCGATATTTCCCTGCACGACAATAAAGGTCAGATGCGCCACTTAACTGATTTGAAGGGCAAGGTGGTGCTGCTTGACTTCCATATATTTAGTATGGACGAGTCACCTGCTCGTATTCTGTTGTTACGCGAACTCTATAACAAGTATAGTGCACAAGGATTGGAAATATATCAGGTGAGCCTTGATGGTGACGAACACTTCTGGAAACAACAGACCGCTGCCCTGCCTTGGATCAGCGTACGTGACGAGAACGGCATCAATTCATCAATATTGCCCCTTTATAACGTACAAAATGTACCAGAGTTCTTCCTGATAGATCGCGGTAACAACATCGTAGGTCGTTCGCAGACTATCAAGGACGTAGAACAAGAAATCCAGAAATTGCTGTAAGAGCACATGAATGTCCAGATAGAACCCACATGGAAGGAATACCTGCAAGGTGAGTTTGAGAAACCTTATTTCGAACAGCTCACCCAATCGGTGCGACAGGAGTATACTGCTGGTACCTGCTATCCTCCAGGACGTTTCATATTCAATGCCTTTAATCTGTGTCCTTTCAACCATGTAAAGGTGGTCATCATCGGACAAGACCCCTATCATGAACCTGGACAGGCTCATGGGTTGAGTTTCTCCGTGCAGGATGGAGTACAGTTTCCACCCTCTTTGCAGAATATCTTCAAGGAGATAGAGCAAGACCTTGGCACACCTATTCCCACGTCTGGTAATCTGACACGTTGGGCAGAACAGGGTGTGCTACTGCTCAATGCCACACTAACCGTTCGTGCCCATGTGGCAAACAGCCACTCTGCGTTGGGTTGGCAAAAGTTTACCGATGCTGCTATTCAGGCTTTGGCTCAACATCGTCAGCATTTGGTCTATATGCTTTGGGGCGGCTATGCACGTTCGAAGGCTTACATGATTGACCGCCAACAAAACCTCGTACTCGAATCTGTCCATCCCTCTCCGCTCAGTGCCAATCGCGGTGGATGGTTCGGACAGCACCAATTCTCACGCTGTAATGCCTATCTCCAGCAAAACGGCATAACTCCTATCAATTGGTAACCATCATTTTTCATTACTTATTACTCATTTAGAATGAACATCCCACCCATTCTTGAAATAGGAGGCATCTTAATCTCCTCAGAGATACTGACCGAGTACTTCTGTTGTGACTATGAGAAGTGCAAAGGCATTTGTTGTGTGGAAGGCAGTGATGGTGCACCAGTGACAATGGACGAGATTGCCAGTATTGAGGATGCTCTCGACACAGTATGGCCAACGCTCTCAGCATCAGCACAGAGCGTCATAGACCAACAAGGCGTAGCCTATGCCGATCGTGATGGGGAGATGGTAACGAGTATTGTAAGGGGAAGAGATTGTGTCTTTACCTGTTATGATGGCGACAACTGCCTGTGCGCATTAGAAAAGGCATATCACGAGGGTAAGAGTGATTTCTGCAAACCCATCAGTTGTTCACTTTATCCTATCCGCGAGAAGAAATTCGGTGACGGACTCATAGGCTTGAACTACCACAAATGGATGGTCTGCAGGGATGCTGTCGTCAAAGGCCAAGCAGAACACATCCGCGTCTATCAGTTTCTGCGCGAACCACTTATCCGTCGTTTTGGCGAATCGTGGTACGCAGAATTGTGCGAGGTGGCCGACCAACTATTAGATTAGGGAACAAAGACTCTTTCAAGAGTTCCTTGATAAGTTTGAATCGTCAGGCAGATAGTGTCTGGCCGTTGTTCCTCAGGAAGGAGGATACTGATGTAACGCCGATTGGTGTAATATTCAGGAATACCGTTCTGACTATGCAAGAAACGATAGAAAGCGGTACGCTTACCATCAGGATGGAGCAATACCGTGTCTTGGGCCAATCCAATGGAATGTGGCAATTCCTCGTCATCAATACGTCCTGTCTTCAAGAGCACTCCAAGGTTGAGATACTTGCCGCTCTTAGCCATCCATGCACTCTCTAAATCAATGGGATCCTGTTTTATCTCTTTAAAGCGCCAGTGTTCAACAGGAAATAACGTGGGGATTACTCCGATGCCCAAAGGTTCAGCCTGCGAGGCGTCCACCTTATTATAATATATAAGGGTACGATAGACAGTGTCTGCCGTTTCTATCCATTTTGCTGTATATGGAGTCTTAAAGGTGTATGAACTGCCATCGTCAGTAACGAACGTTGTTGCCTGTTTCTGGTTGTTGACGGTAAGCTCGCATAAATCGGCCTGCATAAGAGAATATTTACCCTCACCCTTCTCATAACTGTCCGTTTCACAGGAAGCAAAGAAGGGAAAGCATAGTAGGATTGTATATACAACAAGTCTTCTCATATCTTCATTTTTCACTTGTCACTTCCTCCGACCCCTGGTCAGAGTGTGGCGTTGCATTTAGATAGTTTCGCAAAGGATTAGCATACATCGTCAGCATGCGCTCACGGAGGAAAGCCTCGTCTTTGTTCGGTAACTGAATTTTTGCCAGTTGCCCAGCGAGATATTTCTCGAAGCGCTCTTGGTCGCTTTTGGTATAGTGGCTGGCGTGGGTGTTGGTGCCTTCCAACTCGTCGAGGGCAATGTAGTTACAAGGATAGAGGGTGTAACCACGATAAATCTCACGATCCATACGCTCAGCCAGTACCTTAAACCATTCGGTCTTGGGAAGGTCAGACAATTCGTCAATCCATGTATTGATAGGTGCAGCACAGGTGTAACGCACGCGACCCTTGTAGCCAAAGATGCCCGTCTTCATGTTGTCAAGGTCGTCCTGACGCGATTTCTTGAAGTTGGGGTTGTCGCGTTTTTGCTGGAACTCCTGCGCCTTCAGGTAGTCACAAGGATCGAACTCATAGCTGATGGTCAGGGGCACAATGTTGAGGTCTCGCAGGTTGTCAGCAGGTAAACCGCTGGTCGCACTACTACCCATTGCCAACATTTTGAGTACAGCATCCTGGGTATGGTCGCTGGAGTCTTTGGCACGTCCCTCGCGCTGGGCTATCCAAATATTTTCCTTCTTCTCAGTGACAGCATGGTGAATATAGCGACTCATCAATTGCGAAGCAGCCATCGTCTCGCGCAAAGACAGACCGCGGCGCACGGTAAAGGCCTTATTCATACGCACCAGCCGCTTAATCCAAGGATAGATGAGCAGGTTGTCGCCAATGCCAATCTCAACAGTTGTAGGATAGCCTGCGTCAACCAACATCACGTCAAGGAAGGCCGAGTCGAGCACGATGTCACGATGGTTCGAGACGAAAGTATAGCGTAACGATTTATCCCTTGGCAGCAGTTTTTCATTGAACGTACAGCCATCAGTATGCTTACGGATAATCCACTTAACGACGGGCTTCATGAAACGCTGTTGGAAATCGAGCGGTGTCTTTACACCGATAAATGCCAGCTTCAGCAGTCCATTGCGCACGCTTTTGGGCAACCAAGGGACAAAGCCTTTCAGCACCAGCGAGAATTGCCGATCGTTAATCAGCTCGTCAAACGCCTGTTGCATCTCACCCGCTTCGTAGGGTCTTATCTCGTCGAACTCGTTACTCATAGCGACATCCAATTATTCACTTTTCGCCTCTTAGAACTGATTCTCCACGATATCCGTCAGCACCTCTGTCATGGTCATACCTGCAGCCTTTACCTGCTGAGGGATGAAACTAGTGGGCGTCATACCTGGAGTCGTATTCACCTCGAGCATCGTAATCTTACCGTCCTTCGAAATGATGTAGTCGATACGGATGATACCATTGCAGTGCAGGATATCGTAGATGTGGCTGGTAATCTCGCGAGCCCGGCGAGCCCAATCCTCACTGATACGCGCTGGAGTAATCTCCTGTACCTGACCATTATACTTGGCATCGTAGTCGAAGAATTCATTCTGCGTTACCACCTCAGTAATTGGCAGTATCACTGTCTTCTCGTTTGTCTTATAGATACCAACGGTGATTTCCGTTCCTGCCAGATACTGTTCTACCATCACTTCGTCACTCTCAAGCATAGCCTTGCGCAAAGCAGGAGCCAACTGATCCTTGTTCTTTACTTTGCTGACGCCAAAACTCGATCCATCGGTAGCAGGCTTCACGAAGCAAGGCATTCCGATGCGCTGTTCAATCTGGTCCTCACTAACCAAATCCTCATAACCACGGCGGATGAGCAACGAGTCAGCAACACTAACACCATAGCCGCGCAGATACTGGTTAAGCACAAACTTGTCGAAAGTCATAGCCTCAATCAGTACACCACTAGTGGAATAGGGAATGTCTACGAGGTCGAAATAGCCCTGCAGGATACCATTCTCACCTGGAGTGCCATGAATGGTGATATAGGCATAGTCGAAGAGCTTGGCCTTGCCGTCTTCCACAAACGAGAAGTCATTGCGGTCGATCTTTGCCGTGATACCACCAGGCAGTTCCACGTGCCAGTCCTGACCCTTGATATCGACGATATACACATTGTATCGCTCTTTGTCGAAGAACGAAAAGAGACCTTGAGCCGAACGCAGTGACACGTCGTGCTCTGAAGAATCGCCACCACAGACGATGGCAATGTTACGTTTCAGTTGTTTCATATATTTTTTATTTATTCGTTATTTCGTTATTCTGTTATTCCGTTATTTAATTATGACGAGTATAGTTTCGCCATTTATCTATCAGCGCCGCCATGTCGTCAGCCAGTTCGCTGGTGAAGTCCATCTGCTCGTGGGTCACGGGGTGGACAAACCCCAGCGTCTTAGCATGCAGGGCCTGACGCGAACAAAGCTTGAAGCAGTTCTGGATGTAGGCCTTATAGGATGCCGTACGCTCGCCTCGCAGAATTTCCGTACCACCATAGCGCTCGTCGGCAAACAGCGGATGACCAATATGCTTCATGTGAGCCCTAATCTGATGTGTACGACCAGTTTCCAAACGACACTCCACCAATGTGGTATAGCCGTAGCGCTCGAGCACCCGATAGTGAGTGACGGCAGTTTTGCCGACATCCCCTCCTGCAGGGAATACCGCCATGCGTTGGCGGTCACGCGGATCGCGTCCGATATTGCCCTCAATACGTCCAGTGTCCTCTGTGAAGTTGCCCCATACCAAAGCGACATAGCTGCGATGCGTGTCATGATTAAAGAACTGCGCTCCCAATTCCGTCTTGGCATCAGGGGTTTTGGCAACGACAAGCAGTCCACTGGTATCTTTGTCAATACGGTGAACCAGTCCTACGCTGGGATCGTTTGGGTCATAGCTGGGCAAATTGCGCAAATGCCATGCAATGGCGTTGACCAACGTCCCATGAAAATTACCCACACCTGGGTGTACTACCAGTCCCGCTGGTTTGTTGATGACCATCAGCTGGTCGTCTTCATAAACCACATCAAGGGGAATATCCTCGGGTTCGATGGTGGTATCGTAGTGCGGGCGGTCGAGCATCAAAGTAATGACATCTCCTGCGCGCACCTTATAGTTACTCTTGACGGGTTTACCGTTGACGTGAACAAAACCTGCATCGGCCGCTTTCTGGATGCGGTTACGGGAAGAATGCTGCACATGCTCAGACATGTATTTGTCGATACGCACAGGTTCCTGACCGCGATCCACCTCCATGCGCAGATGCTCGTAGAGCTGGCTATCGCCCTCTTCGTCAAGGCTCAGTGCGACGTCGTCCAGAAGGTCCTGTGGCTTATCGATTATGTCTGTCATAATGATTTATTCTCCTACAACAGGTTCGGTTACCTCCTCAAAATCGTCGGCAAGATTTTCTTGGGGTTCAGCATACGACTGGTCCACATATTCAACATCGTCCAAATCGTTGATAGTGCCTCCGCCCACAAGCAAGGTCAACGGATAGTCAATGGGAATACGGTCACCATTCGAAACACGACGGCCGCGACATACAATACCATAGACCCAGTCACGCTCGCCAGGCACCGTTTGCGCTGGTAACAGGCGGAAGCCCATAGCCATCAGTTTGGCTTCTGCCTCGCGAACACTGGAGTTATCGACAATGTCAGGAATGGTAAACGACGGTGATGACGGTGAGTTTACCGTCACATAGATGATATGTCCCTGCTTTACCTTCGTACCGTTGCCTGGTGTCTGAGCCAGGATACAGTCGGCAGGCAGGGTCTTGTTATAGCCAGAGTCACTGACCAGAATAATTAATCCCTCCTGTTCCAGCAACAAACGGGCTTTATTATACGTCATACCCTGAACCTTTGGCACTACAATACCCTCACCATGATGAGTATAGTATTCGAGGCCATACTTTACACCAATGCACAGCAACACCACTACCAGAGCCATTGCCAGCAGGTTTCCCCACAGGTAGAGGCTGCCCATTTTTCCAAAGAATTCCTTCGCGTTCATGAACTATATGCTATTATGAAGGGCAAAATTACAAAGAAATATTGAGACAACAAAAAAATTGGGTATATTTCTTAGAAAATACACCCAATTCTTATGCGTGACGATTGATTACTTTCCGTGATGCTCGTCAGATACAGTTAACTTCTTACGGCCCTTAGCGCGGCGAGAAGCCAGTACGCGACGACCATTCTTTGTTGCCATGCGCTCGGCTGAAATGTTCTTTTCATTGTTCTATCGTTATTTTATTTGTTGTAATTCGACAATATCCTCCGAAAATCAGAGTTTCGGGCTGCAAAATTACATAATAATTTCTAATTGTGCAAGTTTTGAGCGATTTTTCTCAATAATTTATTCATTTTTCACGGAAAATTCGTACCTTTGCACCCGCAAAAGTGACAATTACATTATTAAATAGCTATTTTTTATGATTAATTCACAAGACATTAAGAAAGGAACAGCCATCCGTATGGACGGTGGCATTTGGGTATGTATTGATTTCCAGCACCGCAAGCCTGGTAAGGGTAACACCATCATGAACATTAAGCTGAAGAACGTCAGCGACGGCCGTGTACTGGAGCGCCGCTACAACATCGGTGAAAAGTTGGAGGACGTTGTCATCGAGCACCGCGACTACCAGTACCTCTATGAGGATCAGGAAGGCCGCATCTTCATGAATCAGGAGACTTTCGAGCAGATTCCCATTGCCAACGACCTCGTTATCGGTCATGAGTACATGAAGGAAGGCGACGTCGTATCAGTTGTCAGCGACACTACCGACGGTACTATCCTCTATGCTGAGATGCCCGTTAAGACCATCCTGAAGGTGGTTCACTCTGAGCCTGGTATCAAGGGCGACACTGCTACCAACACCCTGAAGCCCGCTACGCTGGAGACTGGTGTTGAGGTTCGCGTTCCCCTGTTCATCAACGAGGGTGACCTCATTCAGGTTGACACTCGCGATGGTTCTTATCTGGCTCGCGCTAAGGAGTAATGAAATATTCCATTATCGTACCTGTCTTCAACCGTCCTGACGAAGTGGACGAGTTGCTGGAGAGCCTTCGCTCCCAAACACTTAAGGACTTCGAGGTGGTGATAGTGGAAGACGGTTCACAGATTCCCTGCAAGGATGTTTGCGACAAATACGCAAACATCCTTGATTTGCATTATTACTTCAAGGAGAACAGCGGTCCAGGACAGAGCCGCAACTATGGCGTAGAACGTGCTCATGGCGAGTATGTCATCATTCTCGACTCCGATGCCGTCACCCCTCCGAGCTTTATGCAGGCTATTGACGACGAGCTGAAGCGCCAGCCTACTGATGCTTGGGGCGGTCCTGATGCTGCCCACGAGTCGTTCTCTGACATCCAGAAGGCTATTTCGTATGCCATGACCTCGTTCTTCACGACGGGCGGCATTCGTGGCGGCAAAAAACAGCTCGACAAGAAGTTCTACCCACGCTCGTTCAACCTCGGCGTGCGCCGTGAGGTGTACCAACAGCTAGGCGGATTCACGACAGAGCGCTTTTCCAAAATGTCGCTTTATGGTGAGGACATAGACTTCAGCCTCCGCATCTATAAGAACGGTTACAGCTGTCGTTTGTTCCCTAAGGCATGGCTGTGGCACAA
Organism: uncultured Prevotellaceae bacterium; assembly: GCA_902774925.1. Lineage (GTDB taxonomy): Bacteria > Bacteroidota > Bacteroidia > Bacteroidales > Bacteroidaceae > Prevotella. The sequence goes on from CACYKE010000029.1 coordinate 43,881, forward strand.
GCGCCGTACGGATTTTCGTAAGTTCTGGCGACAGGTATACAATAGCGGTTATGCCCGCATCAACCTCTGGCGCAAATATCCTGAGGCGTTGAAGCCCGTTCACGCCCTTCCTGCAGTCTTTACGATAGGCGTTATCTTCCTATTCCTATGCTGGCTGGTAGGCGAGGGGTTGTTCAACTTTGGCGTATGGCTTCGTCCTGAAGAGCATTGGTACCAGCAGGTGGGTCTGTGGCTGAGTTGTCTGGCGCTTACACCTCTTATATTATATAGCGCTCTGATTTTCATTGACTCCACTATCCGCAACAAGAGTGTGATGGTGGGAATCAAATCCATTCCGGCTGCCTTCATCCAGCTCATTGGCTATGGCGTAGGCTTCTTGGAGTCGTTATTTATGAAAAAGCATGGATAAGCTGAACATCAACCAGTGGGCAGAGGAAGACCGTCCGCGCGAGAAACTCATGCGGCTCGGCCCTTCGGCACTGACTGATGCCGAGTTATTGGCCATACTGGTTGGTTCAGGTTCCACAAAGGAAGATGCCGTGACGCTGATGAGGCATATTCTTGCTGACTGCAACAACAACCTGAATACCTTGGGAAAACTCACCATTCGCGACCTTTGCAAATATAATGGCGTAGGCGAAGCGAAGGCCATCACCATCCTTGCTGCCTGCGAACTGGGCAAACGTCGACAAAGCGGGAAACCCGAGGAACGGCCCGACTTAGGTACTGCGACCCTCATCTACAACTACATGCATCCACAATTGCAGGATCTTGACGTTGAAGAGTTCTGGTTGTTGCTCATGAACCAAAACCACCGCCTCATCAAGCAGATACGTATCTCGCACGGAGGTATCACGGAGACAGCTGTCGACGTTCGTATCATCATCCGCGAGGCTGTACTCGCCAATGCCACCATGCTAGCCATTTGCCACAATCACCCCTCAGGTTCGTTGCGTCCCAGTCCGATGGACAACGACCTGACTACCAGCATCCAACGCGCCTGCCAGCTGATGCGCATCAAATTTCTCGACCACGTCATCATCACCGACGGAGCCTACTACAGCTATTGCGAAACAGGTCGTGTTTGATTGATGCTCTTGGCTTCGAGGCGTTTGGCACGCGCTTCGGACTGAGTAGAAAGTTTACCCTTCAGATATTGTTCAATGATGAGTGCGGCCATAGGAGCGGCGAGGTCGGCACCGAAACCTCCATGTTCAACGTACACACTGACGGCAATCTTTGGGTCGTTCATCGGCGCAAAGGCGATGAATGCCGAGTGGTCAGCACCAGGATTCTCGACAGTTCCCGTCTTGCCACAAATAGGATACGTGGTGCGGATGCCGGCAGCCGTACCCTTCTCTACAGCCAATCGCATACCCTCCACAACAGGTGCATAAGCCTCTGGCACCACCTTCGTCTGACGACGGGTGAGATAACGCTGGTTCTTCGTGTCCTTATGGATATGCGGTACGTAGAACCACCCGCGATTGGCAATGGTAACAGCAAGGTTGCATAACTGCAGGGGCGTCAACGTGACGTCGCCCTGACCCATACCTGCCCACCAGATGGTCTTTCCGTCCCAGCCCTTCGGATAGCGACGGTTCAGGTAGTCGGCACCAGCCAACAGACCACCCTGTTCACCCGCAATGTCAATATGCATAGGGCCGCCCAGTCCCATCGACTGCATATAGCTGCGCCATGTGGTGATAGCCTCGTCGCGCGTCTCATACATAAAGTCATCGTTGATCATCGACGCAAAGGTCATCAGGAACCACGTATTGCACGACTGTGCCAGCGCATCCTTCAGTTTCAGAGGCGAGCGATGTTGATGACAACCCACCTTGATATTACCATCCGTCACGCCATTCTCACACTTCACGCTGGTCTCAGAAGTGATACTGCCCTCGGAGAGCATCACCAGTGCCTGCGCCGTCTTAAACGTCGAACCAGGAGCTTGCGGTTTCCCGATGGCCTGACGGACATCACTGCCCTGAGGGGTGTTCGTCGCCAGACAGAGTATTTCTCCATTGGCAGGATTAATCGCCACAATGGCTCCAGTCTTCCCTTTCAGCAGACGTTCGCCCAATTGTTGCAGCAAAGGTCGCAGCGTCAATGGTCCATCCGTCGGCAGTTCTTGTGCGTTCAGTGACCAGCTCGTCATGAACAGCATGACGAATGATAAAAAAAAGCGATATTTGTGTTCCATTTTTATTGTTGTCGCGTATATTTGTTGCAAAGATAGCACTTATAGTCGACAAAACGAAATAAAAAACATTTTTATTTTGCTATGTGCTCACTTTTTTGTACCTTTGGCGGCGAAAAGAAAAAACAATGGACAAGCAAGTATCAAAAATAGACTTTGAAAATGCTCGTGCCGAGGTGTTCTGCTTTGACAACGGCACGGAGGTAAAGGAATATCACGTGATGATTCACGTGAGCAAAAAGGGACTGACGTATGCCAAGCAGTTAGAGGCAATGATGGACGCATACAATGGTTTGCTGGACCAGCTTCCAGGACGTCCGCAGGCAGTGTTCAAGCGTTATTTCCTGAGTGACGCTGCCAATCAGGCTGAGGACATATTCGCTTCGGATATGACCCCATGTGCCAAGAGCGTCATCCAGCAAGCGCCTCTCGACGGTACAAAGATTGCTTTGTGGGTTTATCTGATGACAGGGGTACAGACAGGAGTAGCCAGAAGCGGACTCTACGAAGTACGTCACGGACAGTTCCGCCACCTGTGGAACGGCAGTGCCTGCAACCTGGCAGCAAACTCAGAATACCAGATGCGCTTGCTGTTCAACGAGTACATCATGCAGTTGGCTGAAGAGGGATGTAAACTTTCGGATAACTGCATCCGCACGTGGCTGTTCGTCAACGATATCGACCTGAACTACGGTGGTGTCGTCAGAGCGCGCAACCAGGTATTCTTCACCCAGGGGCTTACGCAGCATACCCACTTCATTGCCTCAACGGGCATTGGTGGACGCCAGCAGGATCCTAACGTTCTGACGCAGATGGACAATTACGGTATTGCCGGTATCCAACCCGAACAGATACACCATCTCTATGCGCCTACCCACCTGAACCGCACCAGCGACTATGGTGTCAGCTTCGAGCGAGGCACGCGTGTGGACTATGGTGACCGCACCCACGTCTTCATCTCGGGTACGGCGAGCATCAACAACAAGGGCGAAATCATGTTCCCCAAGGATATAGAGCGTCAGACACACCGCCTTTGGGAGAATGTAGAGGCGCTGTTGAAGGAGGCTAATTGCACCTACGACGATGTGGCTCACATGATTGTCTATCTGCGCGACGTGTCCGATTACGAACTGGTACGTAACCTCTTCGACGAGCGTTTCCCCGGCAAGCCCTGTGTCATCACCCACGCTGCAGTATGCCGTCCGGGATGGTTGGTAGAAATGGAATGCATGGCCGTACGCCAAAACGACGACACGACCATGCCTCAATTCTAATTGTTACAAAAATATTAGAGGGTGTCAATTTGATGTTGACACCCTCTTTCTTTTATTCCTTATTGGCGTTCTCAGCGTCAATAGCCTTGATCTTTTCACGTACCAGCTGCACCTCGTCCTTCAACTTCTGCACCTTGCGGTTCATCTCGTCGATGAGCGAATTACCCTTCTTCGACGAAGCATTGAGGAAACCGAGGTTGTTCTCGTAGGTCTGCACCTCCTGTTTCAGCTGTTCGTACTGACGCATCAGACGTGCGCGCTCGCTGTCGAGGGCATTCTCACCACGCTCAGCAACCTGTTTGAGGTTATCCTTGAACTTGCTAAGACGACGCTTGGCAACGGAAATATTCAGTTCCTTATAAAGTTTGTCGAGCACGGCATGATACTCCTCATACAACTTATCCTTCTCCTTGAAGGGTACATGGCCAACAGCCTGATACTCCTCAACGAGCTGCTGTACCTTCTCCTGCAAACCTTCACCAGCCTCTTCGGCAGCGGCCTTCAGACGCTCAATGACATCACGCTTCTTCTCCAGATTCTCGCGCTCGTCACTACGTGTTCCGGCACCAGCGGCCTTACGGGCTTCGAAGAACTTGTTGCAGGCTCCGAGGAACTCTTCCCACAGCTGGTCGCCCAATTTCTTGGGAACCATACCGATGGTCTTCCATTCCTTCTGCAGATTGATGAGTTTGTCGCTCGTCGACTTCCAGTCGGTAGAGTCTTGCAAGGCCTTGGCCTTCTCGATGAGCGCACGCTTCTTGTCGGCATTCTCCTTGAAGTTCTCCTTCAGCGAACGGAAATATTCAGCCTTACGACCGAAGAAATCGTCGCATGCAGCACGGAAACGCTCGAAGATCTTGACGTTCATCTTCTGAGGAGCAAAACCGATGGTCTTCCACTCAGCCTGCAACTCGATGATTTCCTTCGTATGACGCTCCCAGTCCGAACCCGTCTTGTTCTCCTCAGCGGCAATAGCCTCAACCTTCTCACAAAGAGCGGTCTTCTTGGCCAGATTGTCCTCTTCCTTGGCACGCATGCCTTCAAAATGCTGCTGGTGACGCTTGTTGATAACCGTGGATGCAGCCTTGAAACGGTTCCATATCTCCTCGCGCAATTCCTTGCTGACAGGACCTATTTCGCGGTACTCTTGATGCAACTTCTGCAACTGGTGGAACGCACTGATAACATCAGGCTCGTCTGCCAGCTTTTCTGCTGCCTCACACAGCTTCGTCTTCAACTCCAGGTTTTTCTTAAAGTCGTACTCACGAGCCTCGCTGTTCAACTTCAGCAGATCGTAGAACTGCTCTACATACAGCTGATAGTTACGCCACAGCTCGTTGGCCTTCTCGGCAGGCACGTTCTTGATTTCTTTCCACTCGTCCTGCAGGGCCTTGAAATCCTTATACGACTTATTGGCTTCCTCGGGCGAGGTCACCATAGCCTTAATCTTTTCAATGATGGCGAGCTTCTTTTCCAGATTCACCTGTTTCTCCTGCTCCTGCTCCTTGAACAGCTTCTGACGCTTTTCCTTGATAACGCCCATCTCGGCCTTGAAAGCTTCCTCCAGCTCGTCAGGGGTAATCTGATACTGCTCAGGGTCGCCGCCAGCGTCGATATATTCCTTCAAGCGTGCCTCGCGCTCGGCAATATGCAACTTATAGAAGGCTGTCTTCAGGTAGTCAACCTCCTCCTTCTGGGGTGCTTCGTCGCCATGAGCGATCTCACGTACGCGCTCCAACACCTCTTTCTTTGTTTGATACTGCTTGCGTTCAGCCTCTACGGGAGCTTCCGCATTCTCGGAAGTTTCCGAAACTTCTGGAGTTTCTGGAACTTCGGCAACCTCTGCGGTCTGCTCTACTGGGGTTTCCACTGCGTTCTGTTCTACGGTCTGCTCCTCGATGGGAGTTTTTTCTTGAGAGTCCATCATTAAAAATGTTTTAGTTCATGTAATACAAATCCGGCCATTTTGCCAATATTCGGCAAAATTAGCAATAAAATCTGAAACCACCTAATTTTTTTCCTAAAAAGTGGTTAAATCAGTCGTTTGTGACGGAAAACGAGCAGTGAGATGACCGAAATGAGCACCGAAATGATGATGGCAACGACAAATCCGATGGGACTGTTCTCCATACCGTTGACGAGGTTCATGCCGAAGAATGATGCCACCAATGTCGGCAACATGAGGATGATGGTCACCGACGTCAGCGTACGCATGATGGTGTTCATGTTATTGTTGATAATCGACTGATAGGTGTCCATCGTCGATTCCAAGATGTTCGAATAGATGTTCGTCGTCTCGCGGGCCTGCGTCATCTCGATATTGACATCCTCAATGAGGTCGGCGTCCAATTCATCAATCTGCAGCTTGAACTTCAACTTCGACAACAGCGTCTCGTTGCCTCGGATGGAGGTGTTAAAGTAGGTCAGCGAGTCCTGCAGGCGTGACAGACCGATCAGCGACTCGTTGTTCACTTCGCGGTCCAGGTTACGCTTCGACTTGTCGATGAGCATCGAGATCTGCTTCAGGCGCTTCAGGTACCATACGGCTGACGAAAGGAACAGACGGAATATCATATCGACGTAATCCGTGAATCCCACGCCGCGCTTCTGCTGGAAACTGACGAAGTCAATCATCATATTCGTCTCGTAGAAGCACACGGTGATGGTCACGTCGCGCTTGTGAATGATACCCAGCGGCACCGTGGTGTACGGGGTCCTCGAGCGTATCTCCTTGACATAGGGAATACGTAGAATGATGAGCATCCAACCGTCATCATATTCGTAACGGGCACGCTCGTCGGTATCGCTGATGTCGGAGAGGAAGTAGTCGGGAATTTTGTACTCCTCCTCCAGCATCTGCTGGTCTTCTTCTGTCGGACACGTCACCTGTATCCAGCAGTTGGGCTGCCACTCGCTGAGCTGGCTGAGCCCCCCTTGGGTGTTCCAGAAAGTCTTCATCTTGCTAATCCTTTTTTCTTTAGCTTTTAGCCATTAGCCTTTAGCTTTTGGCTTTTTCTTAACTCTTCGGCTTTGGCCAATAGCTAATAGCTAAAAGCCAACTGCCAATTTTGTGGCAAGAGGATTAGCGGTCTTGCCTGCTGCTCCCCTGCCTTACGAATTGTAATGATTCGCCGGGTAATCGTCCATTTTTTTGTTACTTTTTTGGTTATTCGGCTGCAAAGTTACGAATAAGTGAGCAAAAAACCAAATAAATTTGAGTTTTTTCGATTGCAAGGCCACACTCTGTACCTTTAGGTCAGAGAACGTGAGTAACTTCGAACGCAGTTCAAAGGTAAACAAAAAATGCAGATTTGCCAAACAAATCTGCAATTTTTTTAGCTTTTGGCCATTAGCTTTTAGCTTTTGGCTTTTTCTTAACTCTTCAGCTTTGGCCAATAGCTAATAGCTAAAAGCCATCTGCCTTTTTACCTTTTCTCGGGCACGTCTGCCAACGTCTTTTTCAGCAGTTCCCAGAAAGGTGCTACCGTCTCGATGAGTGCACGCTCCTGCGTGGTGTGCGGCGACTTCATCGTCGGACCGAGACTCACGACGTCCAACCAGGGATACTTACCCAGGATAACTGAGCACTCCAGACCAGCGTGGTCCACCTGAATGATACCATCCTTGCCGAACAGTTCCTTATATTCTTTTAATAATAGGTGTAGGATTTCGCTGTCGGGATTGGGGTCCCATCCGCCATACGAGCCACTCGTCTCGACCTTCATGCCCGCCATGTTGAAGCAACTCTCCAGCATGGTAGCCACATAGTCCTTCATATCCTCACGACTCGAACGGGCCAGAATCTTGATGGCAGCCTTACCCTCTCCGATATTGATGATGGCGAGGTTCGACGAGGTCTCTACGACGCTGGGATAGGCAGGAATGAAGCGGATGACACCGTCGTGACAGCCGTAGATGGCATTCACCAGGTTGTCCTGAATCTCTACGGGTACCTCTTTGGCAGGAGTATCCACCTCCTCAACAATCACCTCGACGCCCTGCGGTTCGATGAGCTTGAACTCGTCGTTAAACGTCTCTTTCCAGTCGTCGGCAATCTCCTTCAAGGCAGCGATATTCTCCTTGGGCAGTGTCAACACCACCTCAGCCTTGAAGGGAATAGCATTACGCATATTACCACCATTCCACGAAGCCAGACGCGCCTCCGTCTCTTCGATGGCCTCACGCACCAGCTGCACCATCAGTTTGTTGGCGTTGGCGCGCCCTTCGTTAATCTCCAGACCGCTGTGTCCGCCTCTCAGGTTCTTGATGGTCACCTTCACAGCAGCATCCTCGGGGTCGGTGTCAGCCTCCTGATAGTCCATCGTTGCGGTGACGTCAATACCACCGGCGCTGCCGATGACGAACTTACCCCAATGCTCAGAGTCAAGGTTCAGCAGGATGTCACCCTGCAATTCGTTCTCGGGTAGTTCGTTGGCACCAAACATACCCGTCTCCTCGTCGCGGGTAATCAGCGCATCGATGGGTCCGTGCTTCAGGTCCTTTGCCTCCATGATGGCCATGATGGCTGCTACGCCCAGACCGTTGTCGGCACCCAGCGTGGTACCCTTCGCCTTCACCCACTCACCGTCAATCCACGGTTCGATGGGGTCGGTCTCAAAGTTATGCTTCGACTCAGGTGTCTTCTGCGGCACCATATCCATGTGGGCCTGCAGGATCACGCCCTTCTTGTTCTCATAGCCTGGTGTGGCAGCCTTGCGGAATACGATATTCCCTGCGGGATCCTTGAAGGCCTCTACCCCAGCCTGCTTACCGAAGTCAAGCAGGAACTGCTGTACTTTCTCTAAATGTCCGCTCGGACGCGGCACCTGTGTCAGTGCATAGAAGTTCTTCCAGATGCACTGCGGGTTCAGATTTTGGATTTCGTTCATTGTATATTTTCGTTTAAAGATTTTTCGCCTGCGAAGGTACGAAAAATCAAGCAAAGAACCAAATTAATTTAGATTTTTTGTTCTTTCCTTTCGAGTGAAAGTATCTTAATCAGAAAGAGGATGTGCCATTTCTGACACATCCTCAGACTGTTAAAACACTATAAGTGCTTATTCAAAGAAGAACGATGGCAAGCCAGTGAGTCCGGCTTCATCCTCCAAGCCAGGAACCAATCCTCTAAGGATGCTCCGACATATCTTCGGTATATCTTCGGTATATCTTCGGTATATCTTCGGTATATCATCGGTATTTATTCGGATTTCTACCATTACATTTCCACTAAAATACCTGTTAATGAATGGATAATTGTTGGGGTTGTTTTTCGATTGCAAAGATACGAAATATTTCCGATAATCCCAAATTTATGAACCTGTTTTTTTGACGCCAATGCCTCTTTTTATCTGTTTATTGTTTGGCGGCCGCGGAGGATGACGTAGATGATGACGGGAGCGCCGATGAGGGGTGTGACGGCGTTGAGGGGGATGACGCCAAGGGTGCCGGGGAGGAAGCAAAGGACATTGCACAACAGGGCAACGACGGCACCGGTGAGCATGGTGGCAGGCATGAGGAGGCGGTGGTTGTCGGTGTGGAACAGCAGTCGTGCGATATGTGGCACGGCGAGTCCGATGAATGCCACGGGGCCGCAGAAGGCGGTGACGATGGCGGTGAGCAGTCCGGTGATGACGAGCAGCCAGTTGCGGACGCGGATGATGTTGACACCGAGATTCTCGGCATAGCGGTCGCCGAGCATGAGGGCGTTAAGGGGTTTGATGAGCAGCAGGGTCGCGACGAGGGCCGCGACTGTGACCAGCGAGAACCAGGGCAGCATCTTGGTGGAGACGCCGCCGAAGGAGCCCATGCCCCAAACCATGTAGGAACGCACGCCCTCGTCGGTAGCAAAGAAATTGAGCAGCGAGACGGCTGAATTGGAGATGTAGCCTATCATGATGCCGATGATGAGCAGCATGACGCTGTTGCGTACCATCGTGGAAAAGAGGAAGATGAGCAGCATGACGGCCATGGCACCCATGAAGGCAGCGGCAAGGACGGCGACGAATCCCGTGACGGAGACGCTGCCCGCCGAGAAGCTGCCGCCGAGCCAGAGCATGACCAGGGCGACACCCAGTCCGGCACCGCTATTGATACCAAAGACGCTGGGTCCGGCAAGGGGATTGCGGAAAGCCGTCTGGAGCATGAGTCCGCTGACAGCCAGTGCACTGCCCGCGAGCATAGCTGTGAGGGCCTGCGGCAGTCGGGACTGTATGATGATGAACTGCCACGAAGGTTTGATGTTTTCGTTGTCACCTAGTAGGATGCGCACGACGTCGTCAGCAGGAATGGACACAGAGCCCACAAGGATGTTGAGGACGAAGAGCAATGCGATGAGCACTGCAAGGAGGATGCAATATGTCGTGCCTTTATTCATCGAGCAGGGTGAAATAACGTAACGAAGCATCGGACTGCAGGTCGGGATGCAGCAGGAGGATGAAGTCAGACAGGAGATAGTCGGGACGGAAGGGCGTCTCCTCGTAAAACAGCGTCTGTTCGACATTGCAGGCATAGACCTGACGCTGGCGACAAGCCTTCAACTGGTCGTAGCCGCGGTGTTCGCTGAGCAGTTCGCGGTAGTTGGTGGGATGGTCGGAGGAATAGCGGTAGAACCACACGTCGGCTTCCCCACCCTGTTCCAGGACGGTCTCGAAGGGCAGCGACAGCGAGCCGCTATGGTCGTCGGCAGCCCACGGATAGCGTCCATTGGCGTCGTGAACCATCTGTCCCAGCGTGCTACGTCCACCGGGGACATACCACACGGAACCCACCATCTTGTCGATAAGTGCCTCGCGGCCCTTGCCGGCCTTTGCAGCCTGGGCCTTCAATGTCTGGTAGTGTTGATCAACAATTTGGAAGAGGCTGTCGGCCTTGTCGTATTCCCCGAAGAGCAGTCCATAGAACTTCATCCACTCGGCACGAGCCAGTGGCGACGGTTCCATATATTCGGCACATTCGACCAGCGGGATGTCGATATCCTCGAGTTTGCCGTATCCGCCACTATTCTCGAACGGCGAGAGCATGATGATGTCGGGCTTAGCGTCGATGATGCACTCGACGGCAGGATTCATGCCGCCACCGCAGTCAGCGATATGACCGTCGCGTACGCGCTGTTGTACGTAAGGAATCTTGATGTACTTCAGATCGGCAATCGCGGCGATGCGTTCACCGAGTCCGAGCGTCGTGAGCAGCGAGCAATGGACGGTGGTAAACACCGCAGCATGCTGGACGGGCGTACGGACTATGGAGCCGTGGGGCATGCCGTCGGGCAGCGCCTGTCCACGTGGTACGAGCAGATAGGAATGGAGCACCCTACCCTCTTTCCACGGATTGCGAATGACCGCCTCGGTATATCCGTCGTGCTGTACGATGGTAAGCAGCGAGGCATACTTCAGCTGCAGGGTATCACCGTCGGCCTGTGGTGAGCTTTGACGCCCACCACAGGACAACAGTGACACGATGAGGAGGATTGCTCCTAATATTTGCTTCATTAATAATTTACAACCTTCACCTCGTAAGAGAATGCGATGGCATGAGGCTCAACACCGGTAGCGTACGAAGTCGTGCCATAAAAATTAAATGTAGGATCGTAGATATTGAGGTAGCCCGGCGTGGTATAGCTGGGATAACCCGTATCGGGGTTCATGTCGCGAGAAGCGATAAAGATATAGCCCGTATTGGGGTCGATGGCAATGGCGGCAGGACTCTGAATGGGATTGCCGCCAACGAATTTGATGGAGCTCAGCTGATTGTAGACGATGTCGTAGTAGCTGTAAGTAGGCTCTTTTGCACCCCAAGGATAATTGAAGGTAAGGATGGCAGAGCCGTAGGTAGCCATACCCGTAGCGTCAGGAACGACCTTCGTGACGGTGTTGCCGCTGATCTTATAGACGCCGGCATTGACCTGGTTCCAGTTCTCGTCGTAAGTACCCCAGTCGAGCACGTAGATGTCGGTACCGGCAATGGCCAGTTCCTGCGGATTGTGAATCATCTCATTCTTGAATTCGTTGATGCTTCCATCTGAGAGATTGATGATGCTGATGGAGCCATTGCCATTACCGTAGTCGCTGTTGGCAACATAGAGATAGAGTTTCGAGTCGTTTGAACCAAGGCCCATGCCCTCAGGAGCAGAACCAACTTTATACTTGTTGGTGATGCTTAACGATGCGGTGTCGACAACGGCCACATAGCCTCCGTAGGTCGTCACATACACCTTGTCGGCATAGCCTATCAGGTGACGTGGGCTGACACCCTCGGCAGTACCCAGAGCGTCAGTAGTGCTGATGCGCTTAATCTGCTTAAAAGTCTTTCTGTTGAGCACGAAGACGGTATTCTCGTCGCAACCGGCGATATATATTTTGTCGCCATGCACGATGACGTCATTAGGCGTGCCGCCGAGGCTAGTGCCATTGGCATTCTTATAGACGTTCTGCTGTACACCGGCGGGATTCGTGCTGAGGTCCATGAAGGTCAGGCTTCCGTCGATACTGGAACTGGCACTTCCGTTGTTGATGATTAGTGCACCACTGGTGGAAAGATATGCACTCCCACCGGAATTTGAGTTGTTGTCATCATTCGTACATGCCGTGAGGAAGGCTGCGCCCATCATCACCACGGCGAAACTTAAAAGATACTTTTTCATGTTGTTAATCATTTAATATGTTAATGAATTATATTTTATATTTCACTGATAACTGCCAGCTACGGCCGGGCATGGGATAGAAACGCACAATCTCGTACTGACGGTCGAAGATGTTTTTGAGGTCCACGCGGGCTTCCAGCGACTGGCTTCCCCAATAGAAGGTGTGCCACGCGGTCAGTCCCGTGTCCCAATAGCCGTCAATCCTGGTGTCGTCGTAATGCTGGTTGTTGGCCCAGCGACTGCTCACACCCGAGCCGTGGAGCGACAGACTCACCCAGGGATTCTCCCAGCCCACAGAGACGCTGCCCATATGGCGTGGAATATAGGCAATCTGATTGCCGTAATAGGGCGACTGGTCGTTGGTGCGGTTCTCAGCCTGCTGATAGCTGTAGTTGCCTGTCAACAGGATGTGATGCCGGTCGTTGACGGCGTAGTCGGCCCTTGCGGTCGCCTCAGCCCCTAAGACGTGTACCTTTCCGACGTTGATGCAGGTCCATACGAACATGTTGAACGGCACGGCCACAATCATGTCTTTCACCCTGTTGTAATAGCCGTCGAGCGATGTCTGAAGGGTGAAAGCCGACGTATGGTATTGGTATGTTGCCCCCAGATTCAGTTGGTCGGTGCTCTCGGGCAGGAGGTCGGAACTGCCGTAGTGGAAATAGTAGCTCTCGTTGAACGTAGGTGAACGGAAGATATTCTTGTAGGATGCTCGGACGAAGAGGTCGTTGTCGGACAGGACTTTGTAGGAAAGCGAGACGGAGGGTGACAGCCGCCGCATGTTACGGGCACTAGCGCCCTCGGTATTGTCGTTCAGGAACAGTGAATACAGCAGGCGTCCTGTCAGGGTCAGACGCCGTGTGTGGTACTTGGCAGTGGCCGACTGCAGCACCGTGTGACGGTAGGGCTTGCCGACTATTGTGCGCCACGACGAGCCGTTGAGGTTGTTGTAGCTGTAGTCGGCGGAATAGTCGAAGGCCAGACACTCGCTGGGCACATACAGCAAGGCAGCCGAAGCGTAATACTCACGTTGCCAGTAACTGGCATCGTTTGCTGCATTAGGTGCCAGCACGTCCTTATAGACAGAGGCATTCCAGTTATACTTCGCATTCACCTTCATCGACAGGCGGTCGCCCCAGCGCGTCTGATACAGCAGCTGTCCGAAGGCATTACGGTCGCGCAACGACTCGCCGCTCACATTCGTGTAATAGTGTACCTGTCCGGGCAGTTGGCGGTCGTTGTCGTAGTAGTAAAATTTGCCCGTTAACATATTCACCTTATTTATATGATAGATGAAGTCCAGTTCCGCGTGGCCCTGGTTCATACGGTTGTGGGTACGTCGGTCGTGCTGGATGACGTTGCCGTTCTTGATGTCATAAGGATAGTCGTTTTCGGCATAGGTGTATTCGCCGACGACACTGATGCCGAAACGGTCGGTGATGTTCTGATGGTAACGCACAAAAGGACAGACATAGCCGAAGGAACCGGCTTTTATTTGCGTCGTCAGGTGGGGCTTGAGGTCATTATTAGGCATTCGCAGCGTCTGGATATGAAGTATGGCGGGTGTCGAAGCCTGACGCGCAGGGATGAATATGTCGTCGTTGTCGCCAACGGTCAGCATCAGGTGTTCCACGTTGTCCAGCGAATAGCGGGAAAGGTCGATTTCACCACTCTGACACTCGGAGATCATCACACCGTCGTAACTGACACCGGTGTGTTTGGCACTGAAACCGCGTACCGACACCGTCTTCATACCCCCTGCGCCACCATAGTCGCGAAGGGTGATACCCGGCAGGCGGTGAAGGGCATCAGCCATATCCGTCACACCCATTGTTAGCATGTCGCCACGATCCAACAGGCGCATCGGAGCTGTACTCGTCAGTGTGTGTTGGCGTCGGGACTCAGTGACGGTAACCCCGTCCAACTGGTGTATCCGGCTGGTTATAGTGTCCGTTTGTGCCACAGCACATAATGACAACATCCATAATATGAAAAATGTAAAACTCTTCATTCCTATGCACAAAACGCTCTTTCAGCCTCCTCTTACTTTCGTAAAGTTCAGGGCGAGCCAGGCGTAGATGCCGAGAGCGACGACAAGAAGGGTCTGGACGGTATGGACGATGAGGACGAAAAAGAGTGCCTTTTCGTCGGCAACGCCATAGAGGATGAGCATCGTCTTCACGGCAAAGTGCCAGGGACCGGCACCGTTAGGCGTAGGGACGATAACTGCTATGGAGCCTACGATGAAGGTGACGAGGGCGCAGCCTAACCCGAGGTCGGCGGTGAAGTCGAAACAGAAGAACGTCAGGTAGTAGTGTAGGAAGTAGCTCACCCAGATGGCCAGCGTGAAGATGACGAACAATGGGATGTTGCGAACGTCCTTCAGCGATATGACGCCCTGCCATATGCCTCGCAGCGTCGCACGTACCTTATCATATATAGACAGCTTGCGCAACAGGAAATGCAGCAGGATGAGGATTGCTACCCCACAGATAGCCACCACCAGATAGCCTGCCCACGAGAAGTTATGCAGGATACTGTGCAGGTTGGTACCGGTCTTGCGGAAAAACATACCGAAGGTGCTCATCTCCAGCAGCAGGACGATAGCCGTGATGCCCATCACCAGCAGCGAGTCGATGGCCCGCTCGGTAACCACTGTACCTAATGCCTTGGGAAACGACACCCCGTCGTAGCGCTTCAAAACCCCGCAGCGCGTAAACTCACCCACACGGGGAATGACCAGCGAGGCCGCATACGACAGGAAGATGCTATGGACCAATACGGAAGTGCGCAGGCGCACACCGTTTCTGTCTAATACGGGTTCAAGCGTCTGCCGCCAGCGCCATCCGCGGAACATCTGTGCCAGTATGCCAAACGGGAACGACAGCAACATCCACGTCCAGTCCATCTCGTCCGTCATGACGTGCAGGATGGTCTGCCAGTCTTCACCGCGATACATCCAATAGAGGATGCCCGCGCCCAACACCAGCGGCATCAGAATCTTCAATATGACACTTCTCGTCTTCATTCCGTGCTGTTTACAGCGCAAAAGTACAACAATTTTGGGAATTATTGGCTTTTTCGCCTCACTTTTTTATATTTATTGCCTAAATGATAGTACATTCAGCTTTTTCTATATCAGGGAAGATTCGTTGTTTATAATGTTTGAATTTTACTATTTGTAACATCTACGAAAAACGACTTTATTATTTGTAACATTTTGGGGTCGTTTTTTTCAAAATCAGCAATAATTGTTTTAAAATTAGCAAAACTTAACGGTTTTGCCATTTAATCGTTGTTTTTTCGGATAAAATTTGCTATCTTTGCATCCAAACAGTAAAACTGTAAGGTGATTATTAACCCGTGACGATAAAAGTCAGACAATTTTTAAACTAACCCAAAAATAAAAAGATTATGAAAAAAATGATGAAACAGTTCTTTGTAGCTGTAGTGGCTTTAGCAGCCTTTACCGCATGTTCTGACTCCAATTATGAAGGAGAAGGATTTGAAACTCCATCCCTGTTTGCCAATCAGGCTATGAACACCGCAATCCTGACGGATGTAAATGGGCAGCAACTCTCAAGTGTATCTGGTGACTTTGCCACTTATTACCTGAACATTAAGACCGATGGAATCTGGTATATTGAGACCAACGACTACATGGAGTTCGCTCCTTCCCGCTATTATGGTCGTGGCAGCATGCGCGTCCCAGTGATGATTGGTAGCAACTGGGCTGAGGCTCGTCAGTTGTCTTACAAGGTAAACTTCCTCGATGAAAACGGTGCATTTACTCGTGCTGGTGAGGGTGATGGTTCCCAGACGGTGACCCAGTCGTCAAACACTGACCTTGACGCCTTTAAGAAGATGGTCAATTCAAATATCCATGTCGGATATGGTTATAATCCTACAAAGGGTGCTGCCAATAGCGCGCTTTGGACGGGTATTGAAATTTTCAAGATGGATGATCTCATCGGTAATGAAAAACTTGTCAAGAGCAGTCTGGTACCACAGACCGAGGAGGCGTATATTTATTCCCACAGTGAGGCAGCTCTGGACAAGATCATTGGTGTTAGTGTCAGTCCAACCGGAAACTTCGGTGCAGTCAAATTTGATACGACGGGTGTGACTGTGAATACAACCAACATCAATCACACTGGCCAGACTGTCATGCAGAAGAGATTGACTCGTTCGATTTACAGCCGTGAACTTGAATTTGCCAATGCGACGACTGATGATAAATTGGCCTTTACCGAAGCTAATCTCAGCAATGGTTTCAAACGTTACAAGGCAGAGTTTATTGCCAAACTCAAGGCTGCCGGCGAAGATACTACCAAAAAGAGAGCTGCAGCTGATGAGCTCTTCAATGTTGTAGGTACACACGTTGTTGTAAAATCCCTGTTAGGTCAGGAGCTCAACTATCGAATCGTTGTTGACTCGTCCTACACCAAAAAGAGCACGGAAGTGAAGGTTGCTCTCGACTTCAAGTGGCAGCAGCAAATCAAGGACACCACGTCAGTTGACTCTGCTACCAAGGCACGCATCAAGGCCATGGAGGAAGAATGGAAGAAAGATTCTACAAAGCGTAAGAGTTTTGCCCTCAAGACCGGTGTAGAGGTGACCGATACAGAATTCAAGGCAGCTAACTCTACCACTGCAAAAGTCAAGGCTCGTGGCGGTGATGTTGAGCTGGTTAGCATTTTGTCCACCGGTGGCTCTCTGATCAATGAAGATTTGAAAAAGTGGTTGTTGAGCACCTATCCTGAGAAAGCAGCTATGATAGGTGTTGAGACGTTGCCTATTTATGAGCTCTTTAAAGGCAAATCAGATTACGAGGATAAAGCCTATGAATATCTCAAGAAACTAATCGATACCTATCTCAAGGTTGATGAGAAGATGTATGGAATCATTAAAGATAAAGACGTCCAATAAGAACCTTTAAAAGATGAACAGGAACTTAACTTACTCGGTATTGGTGCTTGTTGCCGCGCTCGCGGCAGCATGCTCCAGTAGTGAGGATATGATAGGCAACGAGGGTACTGGCAACGAGAGCAATGCTCCGCTTACCATCCTCGGAACCTCTGGGCAAGGCGTCATGAATACAGGCGCCTCCTATGGGGAGTACACTGCCTTCATCAACGTGCCGGGCAAGTGGTCTGTAGCAACTTCGAAAGGTTTGGCGAATGTCTATCCGTCGGTTGGCGAGGGTCCTACTACAGCTGTTGTTCAGGTGGGTGAGAACTGGGGATCTGTGCGCGAGAATGTTCTGACGCTCACGACCCAGGGTGCAGCCACACGAGCTGGTGGAGAGAGCCAGTATAATATGTCTATTGTCCAATCGAGCAGTCCCTCGCTGGACTCCATCTCGACGGTATTCTCCGCCAACAAAGGTGCCGGCTACAGCTATATGCCCGGTGGCGAGTATTGCGACGGAGCTCTGATTCAGCTGTTCAACCTCGTTACGCTCGACAGTATCCAGCGTGCCACAGGTGTCAGGCTGATTTCCGATGTCATTTTCCCGCAGACTACTCAGGAAGTGGTCACCGCAGACAGTGAGAAGGGTCTCACCAAAAGCCTTACCGTCAACGCTTCGGTCGGCATGAATTTCGGTTCGATAAAGAGCAAGGGTAAGGAAAGTGGTAGCGGCAGTGGCAGTGTCGGTGTCGATGTGGGAAAAGGTCATGAAGAGAAATCTAAGAACAAGTTTGCGCTCAAGCGTCTGACGACCACCCAGTTCACCCGCGAGATTCAGTACATGAATGTCATGGATTTGTTGGAAAAGGCCACCACACGTGAAGAGAAGATGAAGCTGCTGTCGCCGGGATTCTACTCCGTTCAGGAGACGTTTGCCAAGGACATTGCTGCTGCAAAAGGTAATCAGACGAAGCAGTATGAAATCTGCGACAGGTTCTTGGATGAGTTTGGTCCTTGCTTCATCAGCAAGTCGGTGATGGGCTCGGTACTCGACTATCAGATCAGTGTCGATAGCACGCTGCTCCGCGATACATTAGGTGTCAAGGTGGCTCTCGAGGCGAGCTTCCAGACCAAGGTGAAGGACAGGTCGGTAGGCGGTACGGCGACGTTCGATATTGGCGTTTCCAAAGAAGCCACAGAACTGATGAGTAAGACAACGGCGACAGTCAAGGTGCGCGGTGGCGATGTGAGCCAGGTGTGTATCCTTGTCACTGGCGGTCAGTTGTATAACGATCAAATCACGGCATGGCAGAACAGTTGTCGTCCCACCCTTGCCGTGATGGTCGATATGTCGCTGGTCCCCATCTATGTGCTTATTGCCGATGCGCCAGCCCGCGAAGTGTTGATGAACTACTTTAAATTAAAATTAGGACAGTGAACGTTGAACATTGAACGTTGAACATTGAACATTATGAAACATATATATTGTTTTCTCCTTCTTGCCTGTGCGCTTGGCATGGCTTCCTGCAGCAGTGACGACACGATGACAGATGAAGAGTTTTATGCTCTTTTAAGATCCCGTTATGGTATCACTGGGGCACCTAACGCAGATGGAGAGGGGGCGACAGGAACCTATGTGTCCCGTCTGCTGGCTCCTCCGGGCTTTGAGCGTGGCGTGGGCTATGCCTATGCTACAGGTGCTGAGTATCTGGAGGGAGTGACCTTCAACATCTTCAACCTCAACTATCTGGACTCCATCCAGTATGTCAAGGGATTGAACTTTGTCAGCGACGATTATACGCCGTATAGTGAGGAACAGATTATCACCGGTGAGACACGCGAAGCGGTGTCCAAGCAGTTGGCTCTGTCTGCAAGTGTTGGCGTCAACGTTATCGTGGCTGACATCAGCGTGACAGGTAACTTTTCCAAGGGAAGTGTAAAGGAAAGCGAGTCGGTGTTTGCCATGAAACGCACCAAGCGCGTGGCTTACTGCCGTGACCTTCAGTATAAGAATGTCATCATGTACTACAAGGAAACGGGCGACAGCATGGTCTTCGCACCAGGTTTCTATGCCGACTGGAAACTGCTTGAGGGCAACAACGTCAAGGAGGGAGATGTCAGCAACAAGATGGTTCTGGACTTCGTGAACAAGTGGGGTCGCGGCTTCGTAGCCCGCTCGTTCATGGGTGGCGTGCTGGAATATACATTGCAGATCGAGAAGTCTTCACTCACCGAGACCATGAGTGCCGGCGTGGCACTCAATGCCAGCATTGGACTCCTCGTCGGTGTCGAGGCATCGACCAGCGAACAGACCGAGCAGTTCAGCAAGATATCCCGTGACCGCTACAACCTTGACATCCATGTCCGCGGTGGCAATGTACAGGCTGTCACCGAGATTTTGTCAGGAGTCAACCCCGCTCCCCAGGGCATCAAGGAGTGGATGGAAAGTGTCAATTTCCCTCCCACTCCCGAAAGCGACAAATTGAAATTGTGTGCACTCACCGACGTAAAGATAGCATCCATGGCCAACCTCTTCACGGGTAAGGTGCAAGACCGTGTGAATTACATTTTGCGTACGAATGGGACGAAATAGGCAAGAAAACAGGAATTAAGTATGAAGTACACCTTATTATATTTATATATAGCAGCAGGCATGTTGGCGATGGCATCGTGCAGCAATGACGAGGATATACCCGTTGTTCCTGAGACATCTCAGGCTGCCGACGACTCCGAAGTCAGTTACGCGCCCATATCGTGGCTTGCCAGGGCCTATACCCCTGAAGATATTAAGCAAGTTGAAGATGACATCAACGCCATCCGTGGTGCCGGCTACACCTACAGGGATAATGAGTCCTACTGTGTCGGTACCGATATGGAGGTGTTCAATATGCGTAACCTGCGCGATATGGAAAAGAAGTACAATACCTCCTTTCTTGTCGACGACTACAATCCCGCTACCGAGCAAAAGTTCTTCTACAGCACCAGCGTCAAGTCCCTGAGAGATTCCCTGGCGCTCGACATCGGTTTAGGTTTTAGCGCAGGTATGTTCTCGGTCGATTTGGATGTAGCCTTCAACAAGAAGAGCTTCTCTACCCAGAAGAGCTACTATTCGTTGATGCGCCTGAAGCAGAGCTATTTCTCGCGCGACCTCAACTACCTGAACCTGCGTGAGCTGGTTTCCCATTCCGTAGCCACCTCATCGGTAGCCGACACCTATGTCAGCATTGACGCAGACTCACTGGCCAAGGTTGTACCCCTCTTTAAAGAGGTCTACGCCCCTGGATTCGCTAGTGTGATGCAGAAGTTTGTCCGGAAGGTCCATTCTGCTTCTTCAGCATATACAGCCAGCGGTTACTGCCGCGAATTTATCGAAGAGATTGGTTCTGGTTTCGTGAGACGCTCCGTCTTAGGTTGCTCGCTGGACTATTACAACACGACATCCATGGACTCCGTGTCCAATTCACTCGACGTGAAGGTGGCCCTGGAGTTGTCTGTTCAGATTAAATTTGTCAACATCCGTACCGAGATCAGTACCGAATATAAGGATGCTGCCGAGAAGTGTAACCGCAATTCAGAGAGCCATATCACCGCCCGTGGTGGTGACGTATCACTCGTGACGGCCTTCACCACTGGTCAGGAAGCAAAGATAGACTCGCTGACCTTGAAGAAATGGCAGTCAACGGTGACTCCGAAGGATGCGGCACTGATCGATATCCGCCTGGTGCCTATCTACGAGGTGGTATACGATGCCAAGGCACGTAACATACTGAGAAGCTACATGGATAAATCATTACGTAACTACGAAGATGACTGATATGAATAAGGTTAGCATTTGGCTTTTAGCATTTAGCTTTTGGCTTTTACCTCTTTCCTGTTCCGATGATTTGAAGGACAGTGATGTGAGCTACGACGATCTGACTAGAACCTATTCGGCCGAACAGATAAAACTGCAGCGCTTAGGCTATGCCTACAACGCCGCCGGCAGCGTGATGGACGACAAGTACTTCTCCACCTCCCCCATCGTCAACATGGAACGTCTCAGGTCCTACGAGGCAACGTTAGGACTCATCATCAATTCCGAGCGACGCCATTATACGTCCATGGACATTTTCAGCGGTAACACCCTGGAGGAGATGGGACATTCTGAGACCAAGTACACCATCGACGAAACCGGTGCCATCGCAACCGGTAAGTATTACCGTGAGAACAATGTGTTTTCCAGGACCATCTGGCACAACAGCTATAAAGCCCACATGTTCATCAAGCACATCATGGCCACCATGACCATGGATGTCGGCATGCTGCAATGTCTGAATCTGGACGAGCTGGATAACAATAACAGCATCCTCGCGGCAGACTTCCGCCAGGCAGTCAAACAACTAGTCGCCAAGACCGAGAACGGTATCACCGAAGCTGATGCCGTCACCTTCTCCGAGAAGTTCGGCACACACCTCGTCGTATCTTCCAATCTGGGCGGTATGATTGAGCTGACGATGCAAATCGAACGCGACTCCTGCGTAGATAAGAGTTATACGATCAATCAGGTGACAGAAACCCTCTTTGGCAAGGATGTTGTAACAACCTCTCCCCCCTCTAAGGTCATCGAGAAACTCGTCAGAAACACCGTTCAGTACGAAGGCGAAATCAAGGTCAAGGGTGGCGACAGTGAAGACTGTGCCAAGCTTCACAGGACTTTCGACCATAAGAGTGCCGCTGCCAAGAAAATCGGCGATGGCGACTACTATGGCTGGGCCAACAATATCAGTATTGAGCCCAACAACTACAACGCCTCCTTCGTCAGCGGCCGTTTCCTGCCATACTACCAGCTCTTTGAGAATGCTACCACCCGTAAGGTGATGCGCAAGGTCTTTGAGACCTACCTGAAGAAAGAAGCCCCCACAAAGGAGATTTACGAGGCTCCCTACGGTACTATACCGGTAGAGGGCAATTATGGTCAGGATGTGAGAGTCATCTATAATGATTCCAACAAAGCCTGTATCATCTGTAAGGAGTATGTTCCTTCCATTCGCAGCGACTCAACCTGTATCGTGGCTTATCCGCTGATTAAAGGTAAAGACGGCAATATGCGTCCCTACCTGTATTCCGGACTGTTCGTAGGCGATGAGAACCACCGTCCTGGACGCGTCATCTGGCAAGGCAGTGCATCGACATACATCCCCAACGACAGCATCCACGCTGAGAGCGACACCACCTATATTAGAAACCTCTTCGACCAGAAGACGAAAAGGCTGAAGAATCTGTACTTCTACTGGGGAGCCGTTCAGCCAATCCCCTGTCCTACCAAGAAAGAGCAGCTTTTGAATTATCAGTCTGTCGTCTTCACCGAACAACCCAGTGTTGTTGCTGAGCCGATGAATTTTGCGAAGGTCGCCAGCACCTTCTGGTCGGTGAAACCGGTAGCGCTGAAGAATGACAACATGCGCACATACTGGGAGAAAGACTCTGCATTTGTGGAGTTCGCCAAGAGAAGATATAAAGATTATAACGGAACACTCTATAAGAACAGCGCAGGCTACTGGTTCGCCCTGATAGACGGAGGCGACCATATCAAGCGTACCGACGAGCGTACTGGCGACGAGGACGGCCACCTGAGATGGGCTGATGCCGTGAGCAATTCCGTCAAGGCTATCGGCCTGGAGGACTACCTGCCCTCGGTCATGGAGTCGCAGAGCATCACCAAGATGCTGGGCAACCGCATGAGCATTTTCTACAGCCACGAATTTGATGGTCGTAACATGCTCGGATTGGACTGGCCTAACGGCTACTGGGTACTCTCACATCCCGATCAACCGACGATGGCCACCACCTGGCAGCAGAATGATGCCAGCGGATTCCCTGTTGTCACAAGCGATGAAGGCGAGGCGCGCATCATGCGTGTCAGTGCTTCAGGAACCGACCTGCTGCTCGACTACCCGGAGTATGTCAGTGCATTCAACTATTCCAGTCAGGAGTTCTTTAAGTTCTTCCCGATTTATATTACGATCAACAAGTTTTGATAGATGACAAATATGAACACGAACAAAGAAATGAGACGGACGGGCGTAACAATAGAAATGTCGGCGAATGTGCTGTTGGCAGCACTGTTCATCCTGCAATCCTCACTCTTCACATCCTGCTCGCGCGAAGACAACCTTCAAACGGTATTGGAGGAATACGATCCTGCCAACGCCTATGGCGACTACACCGAGGAGTACTGGACGAGAGTACATGCCGCCCAGCGTATGGCATACATCGGTGACCTTTATCGCAGTTACGGTGTGGGTTACGGTTATAACGGTACTGGAAAGTATAGTAACTACGACGAGGTGCGCGACCGTGTCATCGATATGGAGTATATAAAGAAGTTCGATGAGGAACATGGCTCAACGACCCTGGTCGACGACGTCTCTCCCTCGTCCTTCCATCATGTCTACAGTGGTACGGATGCCACGACCATCTGCGAGAAGCTTACCCGCAAGTCATCGGTGAAGGTTGATTTACTCCTGTTTCAGGCTGAGGCCACGACAACCTTCAACAAGACCGATTTGACGAGCAACGAGTTTGCTTTCTGCATCATTAACGATGGTCTGACCGTAGCTTCGCGCCACATGGAGCCTTATGACCTCTTATATATTGCCCGCGAGCATCCCGAGGCATTGTCCCAGGGCTTCCTCCGCTATCAGGAGCTGGCTTCAAAAGCCATCAATGAAAACAATCTTACCGAGGCGCAGCGCATCATTCAGAATATGCTCCAGACCTACGGCACACATATCATCTATCATGCTCAGTTGGGCGGCAAGATCAAGCTCAGCACCACGATGAACCGCCATGTCACCGACTCACGCGAAACGGTCGACAAGCAGGCTGGTGCTACCTTCCTCTATTGCGTCGGAGGCAAAGACGGTACGGAGACACAGGACTGGGTGACCAAAACGCAGACAGACCGCGAGACCCACGTTGAGGCTCTCGGTGGCAATAGTGCCCTCGCCCTGCAGCTGGCAGGAATGCACGACAGCAGTAACATGACCTTGAAGAGCCAAGTGGTTGACCAGTGGTTCAAGTCGCTCAAGTTCACCCCTGGCGGCAACAAGGACGACAACAACGTGGAGCTCATCGACATCAAGGTTGCCCCCATCGCCGATCTGATCATCGATCCGCAGGTGGCCAACTTATACAACCTGATGGTCGGCAAGTACATCGTCCACGAGACCGATGTCATGCCGCGTGTACGAAAGTCTGTCTATGCCAAGATACCAACCTCTTCTCTCAAACTCGCCAACCCTTCTACCACCACGAAGGTAGAAATCGACCACGAGATTATCGGCGAGATTGTCGACGAGTATGTCAAGAACGTCGAATACACCGTGTTCTACCCCACCCTCGGCGGCAAGATGTGTCGTGAGGGTCTGGGCCGTCGCTGCAGTGACGACAGCCTGTTCACCATCACGTGGTCTTATCTCCCCGGAGAGGAGTTCCAGGCCAAGGCCTACGTCACCCCCTTGGTACGACTCAACTACGACGACTACATCTACTATAATAATGGCGACATCGATATCTCGCCCAAGGAGAACCAGAACTACGTCATTGCCGGCGACAACAATATCAGTGAGGCTGCCATCTACATGTGGAACGACACTTGCACGGCCAACATGAAGATTGGTCCCTTCTATCTGCACCAGGGCGTGTTGGCCAGCACCAGTGAGAACAAGTCGGCCATGAATACCATCCGCACCCTGCTCAAAGATGTCCCCGTGGGCTATGAGGTCGCTGCGACGGGAAAGCTCAACAATATTATAAAGTTCATGTACAATTCCGGCCAGGTCTTCGGTCCGTCGCGCATCAAGGAGAATGACGTGCCGCTATTCTTCAAATACAAGCGGTTTGTCATCAAGGACGACAATACCAACCAACACGGTATTTTCATCCTCAACCCCAAGGAAGACCATTTCACGCTGTTGACGCAGGATCTTATCGGCCAGGCGTTGCTCTGGCGCAAACCGGATTTTGAACATAAGTAAATGAACGTTGAACATTGAACATTGAACGTTATGAAACAAATACTATTTACTATTCTCTTTTCACTATCCACTACCGCTGCCATGGCTCAAGGCTTTGTAACGGAGATTAAAGTTGTGGCAGTGCAGGAAAAAGACAGTCTTGCTCCCGAGGCTAACGGCTATCATGGCGCAGGTGACTTCGATTTGGATTTCCGCAAAGGACGTGGCGGTGGCTACGTGTTTGCCGTATTTAAGACCGGTACGAACCCGAAAGAATACATCACCGACGTGAAAGTAACGGCAGATAGGAAGAATGCCTATGGCAAAGAGTTCAATGAGGGGAAAAAGGATTACATACCGGCTCCCTACTACCAGGCACAATCACACTTGGACAAGACCTATTATGGCGGACTGAACGGCCGCAACTATAGCATTTATGGAGGCGCATATTCTAAACAGGACCATGTCTATTATAGCCATACGGGCAACCAAGATTTCAACCAACGCGTGCTCAAGTGGGCGGAGGTCAGGAGCAGCAAGCCGACGGCGGGTAAGAATCAGACCGTTAGCGGCGGTCATGCCGGTGGTGGACGCTACTTCCTCTTTACCTGGCATAATCACAAATCGCAGTACAGGAAATTGCCCAACGGAAGCATCCTCGAGCACGAGCACTATTGCAGCCTTGACGATTGCAAGCTCACCATACAAGAGCCCCACCACTTCGAGCAGGCCTATGGCCATGATGCATGGATGCAATACACCGAGAAAACCGGCAAAATCGACCCCGACTCAGTACACTACAAGAAATGTAAGGAGTGTGGAAAAGAGGTTACGGAGAAGCATAAATGGGCAACCTATTCCGCTGACTGGGGAAATCACAACCAGCGGTGTCTGGTGTGTGACTATGTCATTAAGGCGCAGCACAAGAACTTTGGCAAGGAGAAGTTGCCCGTCGACGATTACTATCACATGATTTACTGCGGCGACTGCCAATTCATCAAGAAACTCCCCCATTCGCTGGAGCGTCGCGAGGTGGTGAGACAGGACTGCGAAAACACCCTCGTGAAATATACCTGCAGCCAGTGTTACCATGTGGTATACTTTAATGAGCCTGGCACGGACCATAGCTACGACGACAACGGCTTCTGCACCAACAAGAAGTGTCTGCACCCCTACGAGCGTCCCGCTGTGGAGTATTCCGGTAGCGACAGCACCTATGTCGTCAGGACCTTCGGCAACCTCTACTGGATTGCCGACTATGTCAACAACCGCCGTCCCAAGACCCATTTCCGTCTTGACAACGACCTGATTGCCGAAGACTTCGTCAAAGTGCCGTGGCAACCTATCGGTGATACTGACAGTACGTCATTCGAGGGAACCTTCGACGGTGGCGGTCACGTCATCACGATGCTCCAGACAGAAGAACCCGTGGCAGGCTGCGGCTATCGCGGACTCTTCGGTGCTATCGGCAAGGATGGCGTCGTGAAGAACGTGGGCATGGCTGCATGCAACATGCGCGGCTGGGACTATATCGGCGCCATCGCGGGTGTCAACAGTGGAACCATTGACAGCTGTCACGTGATATTCTCTGTGATGAGCTCGATAGATATGGGCAAGAACCTCGGCGGTATCTGTGGACTCAACAAGGGCACCATCTCCAAGTGCACCACCGAAAGCAACGTATGGGTTGGCGGTGTGCGCGACTATGCCGGCGGTATCTGTGGTACCAACGCCAAGGGAACACTGACGGGGAATGTCTTCGAGGCCATCTGTGGCAGCGGATCGGATGCCACGTTGCCGGAAGCGGCGTCACAGCAGTGAGAATTGACAATTGATAATTGAGAATTGACAATTGAGAATTGACAATTGATAATTGATAATTGATAATTGAAAGAGATATGGGCAGGAAGTTTTTTTATATTTTGACCGTTTTATTGTTTTCCCTTTCCATCAGCAGTTTTGGCTACGGGATTAAGAAGCCGTTTCTTTTCAACGGCGGCACTACGAGTGATGGGATTGTCATCTCCACGCCTGAGATAGACGGCTTCCAGATAACGGAAAAAGGAGGATTAACAATCGTAGAAAAGACAGAGAAAGCCACGATGATATTCTCCGTCATTGTTCCGAACGGAAAAATGGCAACCCTTGAATACAACGTCTTCATCAAGTTAATGGTAGAAGAGGATAAGAAGCCAGGTAGAACCCGTATAATTAAGTTCACTGCGAAAAAAGATAAGATAGCCAAAACTAGTCTAGGTAAGAACTTACTTGACATTAATTCAGATATCATCACTCTTCCTGCCGGAAAGCACTATATTACTCTTGAAGCCAGTTATTCCGCACTAAATTGTATCATGGCTGGTGGCATCAACGCCATGTATATTCATGTCCATGATTTCAGCGAAACGAGGTTATTGCGTGAACCGATATGCGGTCAACGAGGTGAAAAAGAGGCTAAATGCGCAGTCTGTGGCATTGACAGCACCATCTATCTCCCTCCTAAATACACGGATCACAGCCTGAAGGAAAGCGCTACGACCAATACCAGCTGTCTGTCCAATATGGGCAAATTGCGTATTTGCGAGCACTGTCCCTATTCTGAAATAGAACGCAAAGACAGCATCAAATCTCATGTTTTTGGCGCGGACGACAAATGCACCGTGTGTGGACTGCACAAGCCTAAGAGTAATGCAGATCATTCGGTGTACGAAGTTTACGATGCCAGTGAGATGCGTATCCTGGCTGAGATGGTTCAGTTGGGCCAAATCCCCGGTAACATCGGTATTGACATCAAGGGCGACCTGATATTCAGCAATGAAGTCACCATGCTGCCTTTAGGATCCTTCGAACATCCGTTCCAGGGCGTGATCAACGGCAACGGACACCGTATTCGCGGCCTCGTCAACTGCTTCCAGGGCATCGACTGCTTAGGCCTCGTGGGCGTAGCTAAGGGAACGCTCAAGTCGCATGCCGTCATTGCCAACCTCATCTTCGATGCTGAAAACACCATGAAGGGTACAGCCTGCGTAGGCGGTATCGTGGGTTATGCGGCCTATTGCGACATCATCAACTGTGCCAGTTTCGGCGTATTGGAAGGCCAGAACTATGTCGGAAGTCTCGTAGGATATGCCGACCAGCACGTCACCTTCCAGAATTGTGCGTCCGTATCTCCTATCAGGACAGCAGGCCACTGGAACCCCATGGCATGCGGTTTGCCATACGGACACATCCTGAACAGCTATGGTGCTGCCACCAACAGCATGGACGGTGAGCCGGACGAACTGACGACCACCACATTCCGCCACTGTTTCACCACACATGGCGAGGCCGATGGTCTCAAGTTAGTCAGTCGTGACATGATGTCAACATACAATATGCTGGAGCTGCTTAATGAAGAAAGTGACTCGACAACCTTCATGATGTCGCAGAATGACTCCTACCCCATTCCGGTGGTCAACACCGACATTAAGGCCATGCCAAACCCTGACATTCCCACTGTGTGGAATGCCATACCGCGTCGCGTCCAATTGTCAGAGCTTTCGGAGGACGGCGGCATTGAGCTGAGTGA
The DNA here is from genome assembly GCA_902774925.1 of uncultured Prevotellaceae bacterium. Taxonomy (GTDB): domain Bacteria; phylum Bacteroidota; class Bacteroidia; order Bacteroidales; family Bacteroidaceae; genus Prevotella. The sequence continues at coordinate 72,472 of CACYKE010000029.1, forward strand.
GAAGGAACGGGAGATAGAGATTATCGGCGGCTATTCCGACGATGACGCTATTGCCGCCTCAGGCACTTCCTTTGAGGAAGTCATCAAGAAAGATTCCGTTGATTATGCGGATTTCGATCGCACATACATTGTGACACGCATTGTCTCTGATGAAGAATTTGATGAAGGATTTGAACTGTTCAAACCCATGGACGGAGGCGAGCTGTTAAGCTTTGAGTCTTATATGCTTTCTCCCGATTCGACCTTTCTCAGAAAGTCGGAATACCTTCTCGTCTCACCTGAAAAGGTAAAGCCAGTAGTAGAGACGATTGATGACTGGTCTGGAATGAATGAACAAATCGACGAATACGCCCTCTCCCTCTGGGACAACTCCCGCGAACTTGTGTCGCGTACCATCATCGAGGACGAAAATAACATCACCTATCAGGAAAATATCGATGACATCCTAAAGACTAAATGGAACATCAGTACCACATACGACGAGGAGCGCGATGCCACAATCGTCGAAGTGTATTTGCATAACTATGTTACGGGCGAAATCAGTCTGGAATATAGTACTACGTACAAGCATGATGACTCAGATGAAGATGAGGAAGAAACTCTTATAGAATATGTGGACGAGGCGACCAATACCATCCATGCCCTCTTAATCGATCTAGACTCTATCACTGGTGCGGTCATTTCTCGTGAGCACTTTATTCTCGATGCCACCAACGAGTGTCTCCTGCAGATTCTTACGGAAAAAATGATTGATGGTCAGCCATACCTGACAGATGGCATTTACTTCGTCTATGATGACGAAGGTGCTCTTGCGCAGTCTGTGGCTTACGGACCGGAAGATGAGAAAAAGCCTGGAGAAAATCTGCGTCCTTATCTGTATATTGAGTATCTCGGTGTTAGGGAGACCAATCCGTATCCTACGGCTATCAAGGTACCCACAGCGGAAAAGCCGTCATTACAGAAGCATACAGATTATAACGTCTACGACATGCATGGCCGTGTGGTGCGCAAGGTGACTGACGTGCACAATCCGTTCAGCGGTCTTCCCAGAGGACTCTATATCTATCAGGGCTCTAAGTACATTAAGAGGTGAGAGGTAAGAGGTGTGAAAAAAGATAATTGACAATTGGACATTGAACTTTGAACGTTATGAAAACAGGTGGATTATTAGCAGCACTGATGTTGTTTGTCTCTGTCAGCGTAGGTGCACAAGATTATAACATATTGAAGTCTACTCACTACACCATGGAGCATGGAGGAGTGAGTATTAGTCCCCAGACTTGTGCTGCCGGCGGTACGGCGAAGGTCGATGTCAACCCTGAAAGTGGCTATGGCTTGTCGAGAGGCCTGTTCTATGCCAAACGAAACGCCAACGGCGGACTAGATGTGACCAGAACGGCCAGAAACACGAGTTCATATCCGGATGATCGTGGCAACAAGACACAGAACTTCGAGTTCACTATGCCCGATGGCGACGTCGAGGTGTGGGCATTCTTTGCCCCCTTGGATTCGCTGATTATCCATCAGTATAAATATGCTTATGACAAGTTAAAGCCGCTGTATGGTTTAGCCTACGAAGAAGACAGCATTGCTGTGGTAAAGAATTTGCCTAACATGCAAATCGTCTTGATTCCCGTATTGGGCGACGATCATAAAGAAACTCACGAACTGGTGGATGTCGAAGTCACCAATATCAATCCGAGCCTTGTCATAAAAAGTGCGGATACCGTGAAGATCACGTTGCCAAACACGAACAAGACCGTACATGTCACTCCCATCTTCGGCAAGAAGAATTATGAAGTTGTTTTGCCCAATAAGTTGGACCACATTCAGGCCACAGAGGTCGATCTTACGCTGGTGACAGATAAGGGCTACATCCCTGCCAATGTAACCATCACGGGCTGCAAGTCATCGTGGCTTGTGAGCACGGAGCGTCTTGAAGGCGGCGGATGGAAGACCGTTTATCGCTTCAAGATGAATATGGAGAAAGTCACGGTCAAGTATAGTGTTGAGGAAGTACATTCTTTCAGTGTCAATGACACCAAGAAATCCAATCGCGTCAAGGCCTTCGTTCCCGAGATGATTCCCGGCTACCCCGGTGTGGCACGCGAGGGGCAAGAAGTTCCGGTGGTGTTCCTGATGCCTGATACCTTCAGTGTCAGTTACACTGCAACGGGCGCGAGCAATACGGTGGTGTACCACAATGTGCTGAAGAACAGCTATGCTGACGAGAGCATGAATAGCTGGACAGATACCTCCAAAAACGACGGCGAGCAACTTCCCGTCAAGACCTTTACCGATTCCGAAGGCAATAAATTTTGGCGCACTAGCGGAGTCAACAGCATGGAGCAGACTGTGGACCTCAGCAAATACACCTTCCCCGCCAGTGCCTGGGAAAATAACAAATTGAAGATTGGAGCCATTGCCAGCATCATGCCCTACGGTTCCCGTCTGGCAAAGGTCAGTATCGTATCCGTGGGTAATGGCAAGTCTGAGACTCAGGCTGTTGCCGACCTTCCCGGAAAGGTGAAGGACTGGGTTACCGAGTGTAAGCTCCTCACCATCGATAGCACAGCCACCAAGGTGAAGATGTTGGTAGAAGGCCAGGCCGAAGACATTAATAAGCGCAGCTATGAAGGTCCGGCGTTTGACAACCTCTGTCTGCTGCTTCCCACGGATGGCAAGTCCATCAAGAACGAACACGTGCTTGTCTTCAAGATGGGCAAAACCGACGCCACCATCGAATATACGCCGTCGGGCGAGGAAAGCACAATGCGCATCGTCAATAAAGAGCATGCCACCCTGACGCTGATCAATACAGCCACTGATGAACAGGGTACCACTATCAAGGCGATAAAAGGTGATGTCATCATCATCAAAGCAAAGGCTGATGATGGATATTGCATCAAAGAGGTGTCAATCGATGTTCCTGCCGAGGGGAACACTGGAAGTGCTCCTCGTCGTGGATATGTAGACTTGCCTGATGATGAACCTGAAATCCTGGAGCCCTGCTCTATTAACATGGCTACCAATGAGACCGTCTTCCGCTACGTCAGAAAAGACGACGACAACCTCGATGTTACTCCGACTGTTGAAAAACAGAAAGTGATGCTCACAAGCTATATCGGCGGCGAGATCGAGGTCGATAAAGAGTTTGTGAAGACGGGTGAAACCGTCGTTGTCACGGTCAAGCCCAAAGCCGGTTGCCAGTTAAAGCAAATCAGGACCATCCCTGCCAACGTCGTGCAGTTCCAGGAGGTGAAGGTGGATAAGAACACCGGTGCAGGCACCTATTCCTTTGTCATGCCAACCCCTTACATCACGTTGAAAGGCGAGTTTATCGTACCCATTACTACTGCGCAGCAGTTAGATAGTCTCTCACAGCAGTGTGGAACGTTCCGCCTCGATACCAATCTTAACCTGGGTAACGAATGGAACAAGAAAGAAATTGAACTCATGGGTGATTTCGACGGTAACGGCCACCGTATCACCTACGGAGGCAATTGCAGCCTCTTTCACACCATCGAGACAAAAGGCTCCGTTCGCCATCTCTATGTCACCGCAAATTTGAAGGGAGTAAAAATTGGAGCTGAAAGTGAAGACAATATAGGTGGCATCTGCAGGTTTAACAAGGGTGTCATCGAAGACTGCGAGGTAAGCGGCTCCGTGAAAAACGAGCGAACGGCTTCCTTCGCCTGCGGTATTGCCGGACACAACAGCTCCACTGATGAGGGAGGCACCATCGCTTACTGCCACGTCCTCTGCGACGGCTTAGATGCCCCGATGGTCTATGGCGTGGCCCGTCAGGGAAAACATGCCGTCATCAGGGACAACGTCTTCAGTGGCATGTTTGTCGCTGGCGACGGACAAGCCTATATGATATGCAACGACCAGGACAGCGTCACCATTGAGCGCAATTACTATGTTCCCAATCCGGGCAATTCCAGAGGCGAGCTCTGTCAGGGCGTGACAGCGAAGACGCCTGCCGGTATGACCGACGTAATCTATCAGGCCCCCAAGGACTACTACGTCTATATTGCCAGCCTCAAGAGCAAGTACGTGGGCGGCCATGCCATCACGTTCGCCGAGACTGCCAACGTCACACTGCAGCAACTCTCACCAGAGGCCGCCAATGCCGGCACTCTGGTCACCGCAACCGTGAGGGTGGATGGCAACAACCATCTGGAGAGCATCACCATTTCGGCACCTGACGGAAGCGACGCCTTCCAGTGCCCGTTCACCGACAATACCGAGAACGTCTATACCTTCTCCTTTACCATGCCCGACCATGACGTCCTGATTTCCGCCAAAATCCAGGTAGGTCAGTACATCTATACCGCCAGCCAGTTTGCAGACCTCCACAACAAGACGGGCCTCTACTACCTGGCCAGGGATATTGACCTGAACAACTGGGACAAGGAAAGGGCCATCACGCTGAAAGGCACCTTCCACGGCCGCGGTCACACCATCAGGTTCCACAACGAGGGTACCGCCGTAGGACTGTTCGCCCAAATAGCACCGGGAGCAGAGCTCGAAGGACTGCGTGTGGCCGGCACCATAGTAACCACCAAGAACTGTGGCGGCATCGCCTACGATAACCAGGGAACCATCCGCAACTGTCATTTCTGTGGCGAAATCAAGAGACTTGCTGGTATTGCTGGTACAGATATGCCTCTTAAGCGCCGTATTGGAGCCCTTATCTTTAAGAATTCAGGCAATGGCCAGATAGACCACTGCTCTGCCACGGGCGTACTGACCAACACGGGCAATCAGGGCGTTGTCAACAAGAATCCGCTGTACGCTTTCAGCGGCACGTCGAAAGTCACCAACTGCATCTGGATTAACGAACAAAATGCGACAGCCGACGAGCGTCAGAAGGCACAGGGCAAGCTAAACGAATATCCTGTCTATGCACAGGGCATCCTCGACCGGATTGACGCCCGCATCGTCACAGGCAACAAGAGCCAGACGGTGACCCATGGCCAGACGCTGGCCGAACTCACCATCACCGATGGCGAGCCGTTCGTCTGCACCAGCGACGTCAAGGTCAATCGCGTTATCTACAAGCGTAAGGCCACGAAGCTCTACGACGAGTGGGTACTGCCGTTTGCATTCACTCAGATTGCCGGCAACGGCACGTTCACCTACCGTGAGGTGATCAAAGAGGACAACCAGCCAAAGCCCGGACCGGTCCACACGCTGACCCTCAGCAACAGTCCGCAGCCCGTCGACTATACGTTCAACAAGCCCTGGCTGATGAACAATGGCAGCGATGGTGAGGAAAGGACCTACGTGCTGAGCAACGCCGACGGCAGCCCCATCACCATCCAGGCTACCAGCGACCATCGCGTCGCACGCTATGCGTCTGCCTTAGATGTCGGCAATTTCTTTGCCGCCTACGACACCATTCCTGCCAATATCGTCAGCAACGAGCTCATGTACGCATGGAATGGCGCTCTGGGAACAGAGGGGGAATTCGTCCTTCCCGACGGCTACACCACCATTCAGCCTAACCGCTTCTACCTGCAGTTCTACAGCACTCATTCCAAGAAGACCATCAAGTACGGGCAGACCCAGTGGGCGAAGATGGCCAATGCTAAACCTGCCACGCAGGCTAAAGCTCCACGACGCCTCTCTGAGGCCGTTTCCGACGGCTGGCAGCCCGTCTTCCTCGACCCGCGCGAGCCGCAGAGCATTACCGAACGTATGCTCGACTACTACGACATCGCCTATCTGGTCGATATCAATGGCGAGGTGCTTGCCGAAAATACGGACACGCCGCTCAATGCCGTGTCGCTCGTTTATCTGCTGGCCGACGGTTACATGGAACTCCCGCCTGCACTCCCCCTGTTAGTACGTGCCAAGCGTTCCGATGCCACGCCGTTGGTGGACGAGAAGACTGGAGCAGAACTTGAGGAGCTGCTCGAACAGGCGATGATGGAGGAAGAGGATATCAGCGAGGACTACGACGATGACGAGGACGACTTCGACATACCGCACTACTGGTGTGCCTCGTTCGACGACCGTCTCGACATCTGGCAGCTGCCGGCTCCTGAGCGCTATGCCGATTTAGCGAAATCTGGTGCTATGCTGTTCAACGACAACTACTACAACCAGTCGTTCCTCTATGCCAAGGCCGACGACACCCGTACCACGTCACCCATGAGCTATTGCCTCACGCTGATCAATGCCAACACCTACGAGCTCCTTCCCCTGTTAGGCGATCGTGTCTTCGTAGAGTTCTTCCAGTTAGCAGAGAGCGAAGACGATGTGACGGGAATCGAGAGCCCAACGGTCAATGGTCAATGGTCAACGGTCAATGGTCAATGGTATAACCTCAACGGACAACGTGTAGATTCCAAATATAAAGGTATTATTGTTCAAAAAGGACGCAAAATATACAAACGATGAAAAAGATATTATTCACACTGACGCTGCTCCTCAGCCTCGGCAGCACGTTATGCATTGAAAAGGCTGCGGCTCAAGACTATATCATCCGTAACGAGACCGACTGGTTTGCGTTCCGCCATGCTGTGGGACAAGCCAATGGTAATAGGGTTGATGCCCGTTTGGAGGCCGACTTCTCCACGGACAAAGGTATAGGACTTGATGAAAATACTCCCTATTGTGGTACTTTCGACGGCAATGGTCATACGATAACTGCCACTAACATTTGGCGCAATGACAGTAAGCCTTGTGCGCTTTTCTGCTATGTAAAAGATGCAACCATCAAGAACCTGCATGTGAAGGGCTCCGTCACGGGCGGTATCCATTCCGCAGGACTGATTGGTAAAGTTTTAGGTTCCCCTACCGTTACTGTTAACCGTGTGTGGGTATCAACAGAGGTGGATGCATCAAGCGCGACCCATGCCGGAGGCATCATTGGGCATACAGATTATGCAGCTGTATATATGAATGACTGTCGTTTTGATGGAAGGGTTACCACCAATAATTTAAGTGGTTCTTATGCAGGTGACATTATCGGATGGTGTAACGGGGGCGGTTGGAACTTACAGCGTGTCTATGACCAAGGTAGCCTCACAGCCCAACACATGTATTTCTGTATTGATTTCAATGGCTCTAGTGCAACAAACTGGGGAACCAATGGTAATAGCTTTACCGTTACTCATCACAACTGGAATACTGTTGATCATTACAATAAGAGCAACCAATACGAGGTGCTCAGTCTGATGAACGGCAAGAAGGCCGATTCGTGGGAGATTGTCGGCGGTCAGGCCGTGCCAAAGATGAAACAACAGTCTATTAATGATTGGGAAGTGTTGTCGGAGGGAAGTTCTTCAGGCCATACCCTTTATACGGGACATTACTATGTCAGTGAAGATGTCACTTTTTCCAATGGCGCTACCGGCAGCGGTCTGACCATAGCTGATGGTGCGACTGTATATCTTTATATCCCCCATGGTGTCACACTCACTGCCCGTGGCGGTCATGCCTCTGGCAAGACTGGTGCCGGTGCGGGCATTGAACTGCCCGAAAGCAGTACGCTCTACCTGCAGGGTAAAGGCACGGTGAAAGCCACAGGCGGCAACGCTGCCAATGGCGGCAACGGAAACGGCGGAGATGATGCATATCTGGATTATGATGAAACCATCCTCGGTGGATCAGGTGGAAAGGGTGGCGACGGCGGTGGTGGTGCCGGTGCTGGTATCGGCACACGCGGTGGCTCTGGAGGAAATGGTGGTT
>CACYKE010000030.1 GCA_902774925.1 uncultured Prevotellaceae bacterium
GGTACCTCTCTGAAGTATCAGCGCCGTGTGGCTCAGGCCGTTAAGCGTGCCCGCCAGATTGCTCTGCTGCCCTACGTAACTGACATGATGAAGTAAAATTAGGAGGACAGAAGATATGGAAATTATACTGAAAGAAGATATTATCGGTCTGGGTTACAAGAACGATATTGTGAACGTTAAGTCAGGTTACGGCCGTAACTACCTGATTCCTCAGGGTAAGGGTGTTATCGCCAGTCCTATGGCTAAGAAAATTCTCGCTGAGAACCTGAAGCAGCAGGCTCACAAGCTGGCTGCCCAGAAGGCTGCTGCCGAGGAGAAGGCTGCTCAGCTGCAGGGTGTAGCTCTGGAGATTGCCGCTAAGGTCAGCGCTACCGGTCAGCTCTACGGTTCTGTAGGTGCTAACCAGGTTGCTGAGGAACTGAAGAAGCTCGGCAAGGAGGTTGATCGCAAGATCATCACCATGAAGGATGCTAAGCAGATTGGTGACTATGTAGCTCTGGTTCACTACCACAAGGAGGTTACCGTCGAGATTCCTGTGAAGGTTATTGCAGAGAATGCTGCTGAGCTGAAGGCTGCTGCTGAGGAAGAGGCTGCCATTAGAGCTGCCGCTGAGGCTAAGAAGGCTGCCGCTGAGGCTGCTGCCGCTGCTGCAGAGGAAGCTCCCGCTGAAGAGGCTGAGGCTGAAATCGAGGAAGCTGAGGCTCCCGCTACAGAAGAATAATAACCGCTGTAAAGCAAATCATAGTTATTATACGCAGAATCCCGAGTGTCGCAAGACGCTCGGGATTTGTGTTTGTTCTTTTTCGATGTTTTTTAGAGAGTGTCGCGCTCGTCTATCTTGAAGGCTTTGTTGTCCTCCTTCATATAGATCTGCAAGTCGCTGAAATAACCGGTTTCCTGAATAGCCTTCAGATTAGCCTTGGCATCCTCCTCAGCCAGATACTCCTTGGCACTGGCCAAATGGTTCGTAAACTCGAGCTTTTTCTTCTCAGTGTCTAACACCGAAATCCACTCATCCTTCAAACGGTCTCCGATAACAAATTTCTTACTCATAGCGTTTGTTTATTTAAATAGTAGTTTGTATTGACGTTGCAAAGATACAAACATTTGTCGCAAGTTGTATCTCCCAACCCCGAAAATTCCATGTAAACGTTTACAAATGGACAACGTTCATTTGGCAGGCGTTTAGGCGTTCACGTAACGACATTTGAGCATAGCGGCGCCATTCGGTGGTGCCGCTTTGTTTGTCGTCGAGATAGTGGAGGTCGTGCATGTGGGCGTAGGCCTCCAGTTCGAAGGGGTTGAGACGATAACCAGCATTTTTCAGGCGACGCCAATAGCGGCAGGCGAGGAGCCAGTACCAACCGTAGAGTATGTAGAAGCAGAGCCAGGAATCGTGGGTAGAACGTGCCTGATAGAGGTGAATCATCTCATGATTCTTGATGGTGCTACTGACGATGTTCTTCGATGTGTGGGCCGCATTGATGCGTGCTGCCTCTTCCTTGCTATGGGTGATGATACGACCAAAGAAGGTCATACCGTCGTAGCCCTTGCGGATGAGCCAGGGACGCGCTATGGCACGCATGTCGGAGAGTTTACTCGGTCGTCGGAACAGTGGCATATTGCGTTATGAAATCGTCTTCGGAGATGATGGGGATGCCCAGTTGCTGGGCCTTCTTGTTCTTGCCCGAGGTGGAGGTGACGTCATTATTAATAAGGTAGGACGTAGAACCACTGACAGCCGAAGCAACCTTGCCGCCCTGCGACTCGATATAGGCCTTGAGTTCGTTGCGGTTCTTGTAGTGGTGGACGTCGCCAGTGATGACGAAGGTAAGGCCGGCACATTTGTCGCCCGACGCTGACACGTCGGGAGTGGTGACGGTAAGCTTCGTGAGGAGGCGGCGATAGCGGGCGAGGTTGCGATTGTTGCGGAACCACAGGACGAACTGAGCAGACTTCTCATGGCCTATGCCATCAATATGGGCGAAGACGTCCTGCGGTTCGGTCTGAGTGGCGAAGAGATCGTCGCCCAGTTTGATGGCTTCATTGACGAGGTCGTTGAGAGGATAGGCTGAGAGCAGTCGCTTGCAGACATCGAGTCCGCAAAGGGGGATGTTGAGGGCATAGAGCAGTCGGTGGGCTTCTACCTCGCGACTCTTGTCGATACTGCGCATAATGTTGGAGGCCGATTTCTCACCGAAGCCATCCATACGCGAGAGTTCGAGGATATGGCTGCGCAGTTCGTAGATGTCGGCATATTCGGCAATCCATCCGAGATTGATGAACTTTGAGAGCGTTTGTTCGGAAATGCCGTCGATGTTCATGCCTTCTTTCGACACGAAACGCGCCAGTTTTCTGAGTTGCTTGGCGGCACAGTCGGGATTGGTGCAATGGAGTGTCTTGGTGCCACTGGCCTCGCTGACGACAATCTGCGTGGCTGCATGGCAGACGGGGCATTCGTTTGGCACGCTGAATGTGCCGATGCTCTGGGTAACCTTGATGACCTTGGGGATGATCTTGTTGGCCTTGATGACGCTGAGCTGGGTGCCAGGACCACCGATGCCCAGACGCTCGCACTCGCTGATGTTGCATAGCGAGGCACGCTTGACGGTAGTTCCCTCGAGTTCGACGGGTTGGAAGATGGCCACAGGCGAGATGGTAGATGCCGCACACGACCATTCCACCTCTTTTAATATCGTGTCAGCCGACTCGTCCTGCCACTTGAAGGCCAATCCGGCACGGGTGGCGTGATGACCTGTAATGGAGCCCGTCTGGGCGTAGTCGGTGTCGTCGTAGCACACCACGAGACCATCGACGGGGAAGGGGTTCTTGCGAGAAGTGACTTTGGCGGTGAAGCGAGCCAAACAGGCTTCCACAGAACCTTCGTCAGGATGTTCGACCAGTTCGCGCTCGACGGTGGTAAAACCTTGGGCGTCGAGCCAAGCCATCCGTGCTCCCCAACTGACGATGTCCTCTTCAGTATATACCAAGGTGAATGGTATCCACTGGATGTGACGCTGGCGCACCTCGTCGGGGTCTTTCAGCGTCAGCGAACCAGAGGCAAGGTTACGCGGATTGGCATAATCCTCGCCGCTCTCCATGAGGAAGCGTTCGAAGTCATCATAGCTGATGACTGCCTCGCCACGAATGACGGTATGTCCTTGATAGCTGATAGTCTGCGGTATGCCGTTGATGGAACGTGCAAGATGGGTGATGTTGGTGCCGATATGGCCGTTACCACGTGTGACAACCTTCGTCAACTTGCCATTGTCGTAGGTCACGACGAGTGTCAGACCATCCAGTTTCCACGATATCCAGATGGGTCGTTCCTCAGCCCATTTCACGAGGTCGCTGACCTGTTTGGTCTTTGCCAGCGAGAGGGCCGCAAACTCGTGTTCTTCCTTCTGACCTGTGATGGTATCCTCGGAAACTTTCTGCGTGGGCGAGTCGGGCAGGGTAGTGCCTGTCTCGTTTTCCAGTGCTTTCAGTTCGTCAAAATGCTGGTCCCATTCATAGTCGGTCATCTGCTCTGCGCGTCCGTTATAGTAGGCGTCGGATGCTTCGTTTAGCTCGCGAACGAGCTGCTCCATGCGTAATATCTTGTCGTTTGGCATAGTTTTTATTCAATTTTGTGCAAAGGTACAAAAAAAAATCGTACCTTTGCAGTTCAAACAGGAAAAATAATGATTTCAGTAGAAGGATTACGTGTCGAGTTTGGTGTGAAGCCGTTGTTCGCGAATGCCAGTTTCGTGGTCAACGACCGTGACCGTATTGCCCTTGTGGGTAAGAATGGCGCAGGCAAATCGACACTGCTAAAGATACTTTGTGGCAAGCAGACACCCACGTCGGGTGTGGTGAGCGTGCCAAACGATACGACTATCGGCTATTTGCCTCAAGTGATGAACCTTCAGGACTCGACGACAGTGCGACAGGAAGCCCAGAAAGCTTTTTCCGATATTCAGCAGATGGCCGAGCGTATAGAGCGTATGAACCAGCAGTTGGCTGAACGCACGGATTATGAGAGTGAGAGCTATCTGGCGCTGATAGAGAAATATACGACGGAGCACGACCGCTATCAGATGCTGGGAGCGGACGGTTATGAGGCCGAGATTGAGCGCACGCTGATGGGCTTGGGCTTTGAGCGTAGCGATTTCGAACGTCCTACGTCGGAGTTCTCCGGCGGTTGGCGAATGCGTATTGAGTTGGCCAAAATTCTGTTACGTAAACCCGATGTGCTGTTGTTGGACGAGCCCACCAACCATCTGGACATTGAGTCTATCCAGTGGCTGGAGCAGTTTTTGGCCACAAGTGCCAATGCCGTCGTGCTGGTGAGTCACGACCGTGCATTTATTAATAATGTGAACCAGCAAAAGGAAATAGCTGATATGAAGCAGTTTATCGACCGTTTCCGCTATCAAGCCACGAAGGCCGTGCAGGTGCAGCAGAAAGTGAAGCAGCTGGAGAAAATCGTGCCTATCGAAATTGACGAGGTGGACAATTCGGCTATGCACCTGAAGTTTCCGCCCTGTCTGCGTAGTGGCGACTATCCCGTCATTTGCGAGGACGTCAGGAAGGCATATAACCATGTGGTGTTCGACCACGTGAACCTGACCATCAAGCGAGGCGAGAAGGTGTCGACACTTGTGAAATGTATCATGGGCGAGATACCGTTCGACGGAAATCTGAAGGTTGGCCACAACGTGCAGATAGGCTATTTTGCCCAGAATCAGGCACAACTGTTGGATGAAAGTCTGACGGTATTTCAGACGATAGACTATGTGGCTAAAGGCGATATGCGTCTGAGAATCAACGATATCCTCGGTGCTTTTATGTTTGGTGGCGAGGAATCGGACAAACGCGTAAAAGTGCTTAGCGGTGGAGAACGTAGCAGGTTAGCAATGATCCGTCTGTTGTTGGAACCTGTCAACCTGCTGATTCTCGACGAGCCCACCAACCACTTGGATATGGCGTCGAAAGATGTGCTGAAGGAAGCTATCAAGGCCTTCGACGGAACGGCTATCGTCGTGTCGCACGACCGTGAATTCCTCGACGGGCTGGTGACGAAGGTCTACGAGTTCGGAGGCGGTAAGGTTCGCGAGCACTTGGGAGGCATCTACGACTTCCTTAGGACTAAACGGATTTCAGAGCTCCGGGAACTTGAAAATTCCCAGGCAGGGAACAAAATATTCCCAGGCAGGGAACAAAACATTCCCAGCGTGGGAACAAAAACTCAGCCGGTAGTAAAGAACCAGTCGTATGCCGAGCACAAAGAACAGCAGAAGCAGTTGCGCAAGGCCGAGAAGGCTGTCGAGCAGTCTGAACGCAGAATTAGTGATATGGAACAACGCCTGAAGGAACTTGACGACCTGCTGATGAAACCTGAAAATGCTTCTAATATGGAATTTGTCACAGAGTACACCACGACTAAGAAAGCCCTTGATGAAGAGGTGGAACGCTGGGAAAAACTCTCAGAAGAGTTGGAACAATTAACGAATTAAAAACATATAGAACAATGAAGAAATTATTGATTATCATGGCATTAGCAACAATGACCATTACGGGGTCTGCACAGCAATTACGCTCAGGCATCAATCTGGCTGATTTGGATACGAGTGTGCGTCCTGCTGACGATTTCTATGAGTATGCATGTGGTGGTTGGATGAAAGCGAACCCACTGCCTGCCGCCTATTCACGCTACGGCAGTTTCGACCGTCTGGCTGAAGACAACAACAAGCGTATCAACGGTATCCTGAAGGAACTGTTGGAAAACAGCTATGAGAATGGTACTGTCGAGCAGAAACTGAGCGACCTGTATAAGCTGGCAATGGATTCTGCTCGTCGCGAACAGGAAGGCCTTTCGCCTGTGATGCCCCTTATCAAGCGTCTGGAGGCTGCCAAAACAAAGGATCAGCTGTTTGCAATCCAACTGGAGCTGGCCCCCTATGGTTCAGAAGAATTCTTCAACTCATATATCGCTGCTGACGAGAAAAACGCTACCGAGAATATCGTCAATATTTTCCAAGGTGGTCTTACGCTGGGACAGAAGGACTATTATCTGGAGACTGACGAGGCTACCACGAAGATTCGTGAGGCTTACAAGAAGCATATTGTCCGTATGTTCCAGCTCTTTGGCTTTAAGAAAGGCGCTGCCGAGCAGAAGATGAAGAACATTATGAAGGTTGAGACGGCTTTGGCCAAGGCTTCGAAGTCGCGTACGGAACTTCGTGACCCACAGGCTAACTACAACAAGATGACGTTGCAGGAGTTTGAGAGCCGCTATCCCCACTTCCAGCTGGAGAAGCAGGGCTTGGCAATGGGTATGAAGAGCGAGCACATGCAGCAGTTGGTAGTCGGACAGCCTGAATTCATGGCTGTTGCTGACAAGTTGTTTGCCACGATGAAGCCCGCTGAATATCGTGACGTGATGGAGTGGGGGATTATCGACGGTTCGGCTGGTTTGCTGAACGACGAAGTCCGTGAGGCTGATTTCGACTTCTACGGCAAGGTGATGTCTGGTCGTAAAGAGGATCACCCATTGTGGCGTCGTGCCACCAATCAGGTGCAGGGTGTGATGGGTGAAGCGCTGGGTCGCATCTATGTGCAGAAGTATTTCCCTGCTTCTTCGAAGGAACGTATGAAGACGCTGGTGGAGAACCTGCGCATTGCACTTGGTGAGCGTATTGCTGCTCAGGACTGGATGGACGATTCGACGAAAGTGAATGCCCTGCTAAAGTTGAATACCTTCTACGTGAAGATTGGTTATCCTGATCGTTGGACAGACCTCTCTAACTTGAGGATTGATGCGAAAAAATCTTACTATGAGAATATGAAGGAGTGCCGTCGTTTTTGGACTGCCTGGCAGATAGAACATAAAGCAGGAAAGCCTGTTGACAGAGACGACTGGCACATGACTCCGCAGACAGTGAACGCATACTATAATCCTACCACGAACGAAATCTGCTTCCCTGCTGGTATTCTGCAAGTTCCGTTCTTTGATCCCACTGCTGATGACGCTTTTAACTATGGTGCTATCGGCGTTGTAATCGGTCATGAGATGACACACGGATTCGACGATCAGGGTCGCCAGTATGATAAAGATGGAAATATGCACGACTGGTGGACGGAAGCTGACGGAAAGAACTTTACAGAACGTACGGATAAGTATGCCGACTTCTTCTCGAAGATCAAGGTGCTGCCTGACCTGAATGCCAACGGTCGTCTGACGTTGGGTGAGAACCTTGCCGATCACGGTGGCCTGCAGGTGGCGTGGTATGCTTACAAGAATGCCACCAAGCGCAATCCGTTGCCCGTCATTGACGGACTGACAGCTGACCAGCGTTTTTTCCTGGCCTATGCTGGTGTGTGGGCTGGTAATGTGACTGAGGCTGAAATCCGCAATCGCACCAAAAGTGACCCCCACTCGCTGGGTCGTTGGAGAGTCAATGGTGCCCTGCCTCATATTGATATGTGGTACGACGCTTTTGGTGTGAAAGAAGGTGATAAAATGTTCATTCCAAAGGCCGAACGGTTGCCTTTGTGGTAAGAATAATAGCCAAAAAGCTAAAAAATTCCGACGTAAATGTAAATTTACGCCGGTTTTTTGTTGCATTTAAAAATTTTTTAGTAACTTTGCAAACATTATTACTACCATGTGTATGATGAACGACAATAATATAGAGAAGACGCAACGAACAGTTCGCCCTCAAACGCTACAAAGGGAAATGGAACTTCCACAGGAAGACCAACCCATGCAAATGCAACAGCAGCAGCAACAAGCTGCAGGTAAAGCGTGCCCCTATTGCGGAGCTATCAACGATCCTGAGGCCATGTTCTGTGCCCAGTGTGGTCAGCCGATTAACAAGATGGCCTGTCCGCATTGTGGCGCCGAAATGGATCCTGACGCAGATTTCTGCGAAGTGTGCCATCATTATATACGCAAGGATATTTGTTCCTACTGCGGAGCTCGGTTGTCAGGCAATGAAGCCTATTGTCCTGAATGCGGCAGTCCGCGAGGAGGCATCGTTTGCCCGACGTGTCATTCGCTGAATGATTTTGCATTTTGCAAGAAGTGTGGAACAGCCCTGACGGAGGAAGCCCGTATGTTGGTGAAGGAGTTGCAGCACAATCCTGACTATCAGGAACTGGTAGAGATTGTGCAGGACTTTTCGAAGTTGGAGAACGCTTTGCCTTACAATTCCGAACGTGACATTTTGCGTGAGCAGGCCAACAATAAGTTGCGTGAGCGTGTGTTGACGCTGTTGGCTAAAGACGAGGGTGTGGAGAATCCCATCATTCCAAAGCCTGAGACCAAACGTATGACCAAGGAAGAGTTGGAAGAACAGAAAGCTGTGAAAATCAAGATGTTGTCGGCCATTCTCGACAAGCTGGCAGTTCCTGCAGGTCCCTCGCCAGCAAAAGCCCGCAATTATGCGATGGCCAGTAAGCCTGTCGGTGTGCGACTGGCATGGGTGTGCAACTACAAGCATGCTATGCACAGCAGTCCCTGTGGTTGTGCGAAGCCCCAAATGGGTGGCAAATGGGTTGTTTTAGGTAAGAATTCTAACGCTGAAATAAAAGACGACAAATAATATATGGACGATAAGACCTTTAGAGGTGCAGAACCTGTTGCGGATGGCAATACGATGAAGACGATGCGCGTCAGTGGGAGTCAGCCCGCTGCCAGTGGCAATGGAGAGATGACCATCCGTCCTGGAGAGGATACGCAAGGCCAAACGGGGGGCGAAGTTGAATTCCTTCTGAAAGGCAGAATGTATCGGAGCATTAAGTGCCTGAGCGACAATTCCGGCGAGGCTCAAGTTTTTCTGGTAGAAGGTGAAGAGGGCCAACGCGTGCTGAAAGTGTACTACCCCAACTTTACCATCAAGAAGACGCTGATGCGCATCATCCAGAACATCGGTATGGAGATGATAGTCCGGATATACGACTATGGCAAGACGTATGTTGACGGTAAGAATCGCGACTACGAACTGATGGAATATCTTCGTGGAGGTTCGCTGAATTCATACGATTTGGATGGTGATTTCAACCAGTTCCGTCGCATAGCCCTGCAGGCTGCTGCAGCATTGGCATACTGCCACAATTATAATATCATTCACAAGGATATCAAGCCTGGCAACTATTTCTTCCGTGAGGCAGATCACAAGGAAATCGTGCTGGGAGACTTTGGAATCTCCAGTATATTGGAAGGTGACGAGAAGGTGCACCGTACGACACAGGCTCGTACACCGGTGTATGCTGCCCCAGAAATGTACAATGATGTAATTGACGGTGAGGTAGAGATTACCCCTGCTGCCGACTTCTATTCGCTGGGTATCACGCTGATGACGCTCTGGCTGGGTGAAAATCCGCTGAGTCAGAACGAGCGTGTGATGATGCGTAAGAAGAATGAAGGTCGTCTGCCTCGAATCAACGAACTGCCTGATCGTGTGAAGATGATTGTTCAGGGACTGACGTCTGTTAATCCGCAGACACGTTGGGGCTATGATGAAGTGGAGCGCTGGTTCTTGGGCGAGGACGTGAAAATCGATATGTCTTCACCCATTCTGAAGTATCGTAGTTTCATTGTAGATCCAGAGAAGAACCTCGTAGCAGACAATGTTCACGAATTGATTCCCCTGTTGCTTGATAACGAGCGACTGGCCATTAATTATCTGTATAATGGTCGTATCGCTGGTTGGTTGGAACAGTGCGGTAATGTGAAACTCAGTTCTGCTGTCAAGGATATCGTAGTTAACCGCTATCCTGTCGACCAGCATGCAGGACTGATGGCTGCTGTTTACGTGATGGAACCGTCCTATCCTTACAAGGACTTGCGAGGCAATCTTTGTGACGATGTGCATAGTGCTGCTATTTCGGTATTGAGCTATCAAGAAGAATATAAAATAGCTTTGGCTAATCCAAATGATACGCTGTACCTTTATCTAGAGTCGCATTCAAAGGCTGATGTCAATCGCTTGCGCAGCTATTTCGCAGAGGACAGTAAACTGGACGCACGCATAGCTATCTTGAGATTTGTTTATGAGATAGATGCAGACATTCCTTTCCTTGTCAATCGTCCGTCTTCCAATTTGGCAGATATTGTTCACACCTTTGGCTATGAGGATTGTTCCGATGATGAGTGGACCAGTTTGAGCGATGGCCGTTTGCTTTCGTGGATGTATTGTCATGAAGATCATATGGCCTGTGAGGCTCTGCGTATCATGACGGCAGGAAAGACGCCGAGCCGTTCGCTGGGTTACAAGGTACTGTACAATATTGACAAAGAAGCCGCTTATGATTTACGTGATGCCGATTCGCCCTATAAAGTTGGTGAGGTTATACGCGAACAACTAAAAGAATGGCAGGACCTGTCGGACGAAGAGTATGCTAAGAAAGCTGTAGATTTTACCGATCCCGATGGACGCTTCATCTATTTCGCCCAGTTGCATGGCTGGTTTGAGCAAATCAGTCAGGCTCGCGCTTGCTTCGATATGAAGAGTGAAGAGAACCGAACCCGTCTGGGAGCTTATGACGTTCGTACGGCAGTATATCGTTTCTGCCGAATCCTTGGTGTGACACCTACTTATCTCTTAGAGGACGGAACAGAACTCACCTCGGCTCTTACGATGGACAAACTGATGTATCGTCCACAATTGCTTTCTGCCATGAAGCGAGGCTCTTTGAGTCA
Source organism: uncultured Prevotellaceae bacterium (assembly GCA_902774925.1). Taxonomy (GTDB): domain Bacteria; phylum Bacteroidota; class Bacteroidia; order Bacteroidales; family Bacteroidaceae; genus Prevotella. The sequence goes on from CACYKE010000030.1 coordinate 10,688, forward strand.
GTGGATGGCAGTGTTCTATCATGAAGACCCATTCCAGGATTTCAGCGAGACTTACAGCTACGAGCGAAAGTTGGAAGAATGGATCTATGCCTTGGGAGAGATAGACCAGAATCAGTATTATTTCAAGCGTTACGGCAATGCCAAAGAGGAAACAGCCCAGAAATATCAGGAAGTTCGTCAGGGCTTCAGCAAGGCAAAGTCGAAGGAGAGACGCTGGCGTTACATATTCTATGGATTGTGTGCTGCATGGGTGTTACTGTTGCTCATCTGTGGCATTACTGAGTCAGGACGTCAGTATATTTTCCAACACTCGATGATGACTATCGGCCTGCCCGTGGGAGGTATGACGGCTATCATTGTCGGTCTGCGAGCATACTTCAGAGGCTATGGCTTTGTGATGTCGTGCTTGTGGGGATTGTTGGGTATGATATCATCTTATATTCCGATTCTCATTCTCAGGACGGTTGATGCTTCGGCACCTTCTTTGTTCATTCCTGCGATTATTATTATTACCTTATTATATATGGCAGTATGTCACCTCACGGATTACCGTAGCGACTCAAAGGGTGACAACCAGTTGATTAACGAGGTGATGGAAGACGACATCAAGTCGACACTCATCGAGCCGTTGTTCTATACGTTCAAACAGAAGACGTTTAAGTTCAAGGGTTCGAAATTCGGTTTGCTTGATGACGTCACCAATCAGGTGCGTTCTCTCAGCGGTGAATCAGTACTACACTATATTCTGTGGAGTATCATGGTTGCCATATTGCTGATGGAAATGATAGTATTCAGTCCTAAACTCATGAATCGTTCTAATCCCGATGCAGAAAACATACGTGTGAATCCTGCTGAGGTCGTCGAAAAGATACAAGAAGATGTGGAACAAAAAGACGCTGAGCCGGAAGAGGCAGAAAAAGATGCTGCTGGCGAAGAGGACGTTAAAAAGGGTGTAGAATAAAGATATTAAGAAATATGATATGTGAGCATTGTCATAAAGAGAACCGCTCAATAGCCAAGTTCTGCCGGTGGTGTGGTAAACCGCTCGTTTCGCAAAACGTGCTTGACCGCATGGTAGGACTTAGCGATGTGAAACAACAGCTGAAGACGGTTGTTGATACCTATACTTACCTGCATTCGCGTAAGGACATCATGAATGTCCGTTTGAGCGTCAATGCAATTATAATAGGTGAAACCGGAACGGGTAAGACAGCATTGGCCGAAGTGATTCGCGACTACTTCTACCAGCATAAGATTATCGAGAAACCTAAGTTGACGATGGTTGATGCGGTAGACTATCAGCGTTTCGTCGACAAGTGGGACGATAATGTGAAGAAAGCCAAGGATGGCATCCTGTTCTTCGACAATGTGCAGAAGCTGTTGCCGGACCGCTATTCCAATCAGGTGAATCCGCTTGACAAATTGTTTGTCGAGATGGATAAATGGGACGAGAATCCCATTGTCATGATTGCCGGATTACCTAAGGGTCTTGATGACTTCCTGACGGCAAACCCTGCTGCGCAGAACCGTTTCAAGTACACATTCCGTCTGCCGACCCCGGGCTATCAGGAATTATGCGACATCTGTAAGATGGAACTGCGTACCAAATACGGTATTGCAGCCTATACGCCGGAAGCCGAACATAAGCTGACGCGTTTCTTCCAGTATCAGGTGAAGATCAAGGACGAGACTTTCGGATATGCCCATGTTGCCGTCAAGACTGCTGAGGATATCTTTACCTCATTTATCAGTCGTGGCGCAGAGGCCGTCATGGTGGAAGAACAGGACATTCGCGGCTATGTTCCCGAGGAGCGCTCGTTGGAGGATATCCTCAGCGACCTCGACCGCTACATCGGTATGGACGAGGTGAAGAAAGCCGTTCGCGAGATTGCCTTCACCGTTCATAATAGTGTACAGCGTGCTCAGCGAGGACTGGGCGAACAGGAAAAGTCAGGCATTCATATTGTGCTGACAGGTAATCCTGGTACAGGTAAGACAACCATTGCCCGTAAGTTGGGTGAGATATTGGAATCCATCGGTTATCTGGATAGTGGCCACGTTGTCGAGGTCGACCGCTCGAAGATGGTCAGCCCCTATCAGGGTGAGACGCCAAAGGTTGTTGACCGTTTGTGCGACAAGGCGATGGGTGGAATTCTCTTCGTCGATGAGGCCTATACACTGGCGCCTTTGAGTCAGAGTGGCGATAAAGACCAGCAAGGTACGCAGGCTTTGGAACAGTTGATGAAACGTATGGAGGACGACCGTGGTAAGTTTGTGGTCATTGCTGCCGGCTATCGTCAGGAGATGGACAATCTGTTCCGTATCAATCCTGGCGTTCGTAGCCGTTTCAGCTATTTCCTCAATATTGACGACTACACGCCCGATCAGTTGTTCCAGATTATGAGTGTCTTTGCCAAGGAGAAGAAATACGTGTTTACGGATGAGGCCAAGGAACTGACGCTCAAGATGATAACCGAGCTCTACAACTCGCGCGACAAGGACTTTGCCAATGGTCGTACGATGCGTCAGCTCTTCGACAAGATTGTTGCCAAGCAGGCTGAACGTCTGCAGAAGGTTGACATTTCGACCCTTACCAATGAGCAGATGATGACCATCGACGTGCCCGATATTCCTTACGAGGCTCCGAAGACCGTCGATTACAAGGAGTGTCTGTCGAAACTCAACGGAATGGTTGGTTTGGCTGCCGTCAAGAAGGAGATATCCAATCTGGCAGCATTCCTCAACCTGCAAATTCGTCGTGGCGAAACCAATACCTTCCAAGGCAAACACTACGTCTTCACGGGTAATCCCGGTACAGGTAAAACCACTGTTGCGCGTATCATGGCAGACGTGTTCCGCACGTTGGGTATCTTGTCTCGTGGTCAGCTGATAGAGGCCGACCGCGCTAAGCTTGTGGCAGGTTATTCGGGTCAGACGGCTATCAAGACCAACCAGTTGATTGATTCAGCGATGGGTGGTGTGTTATTCATCGATGAGGCTTACACGTTGAAGTCGAGCGATCAGGATTCCTTCGGTTCCGAGGCTATCGACACGCTGCTCAAACGTTTGGAGGATGATCGTGGTAAGTTCATCTGTATCGTTGCAGGTTATACCGACCAGATGCACGATTTCATTGACACAAATCCGGGACTGAAGAGCCGCTTCACGCAGACCATTCATTTCGACGACTATACGCCTGACGAACTGACTGAAATCTTCATCAATCTGGCGAAGGGTAAGAACTTCACCATCGATGAAGAGACACAGGCAGCCATCCATCGTCAGTTCGAACAGCTCTACCTGCGTCGCGACAAGAACTTCGGCAATGCCCGTGAAGCTCGTCGCATGTTCGACCAGGCTGTCGAGAAGCAGAGCCAGCGCCTCGTTGGCATGATGGGCAATCCCGACTTCAAGGACGACGATATGTATCGCATTACTACTGCCGATCTTGAAGTTGCTCAGGCCGAGAAGTCTCGTCCGCTCGACGAAGTTCTCAACGAGCTCGACGAATTCATCGGCATGCGTTCTGTCAAGAACATGATCCGCCGTCTGGCCGTTCAGAGCATGTTCATGAAGCAGCGTGCCGCAATGGGTGCCGGTAAGGTGCAGCAGATGTCTATGAACTTCATCCTGACAGGTAACCCCGGTACTGGTAAGACGTCAATTGCACGCAAGATGGGTGAAGTACTCCAGTCTATGGAAATTCTGCCCACCAGTCGTGTCATTGAGGCCAGCCGTGCTACCCTTGTCGGTAAATATATGGGTGAGACCCCGAAGATTGTCAATAATATGTGCGACAAGGCGATGGGTGGTATTCTGTTCATCGACGAAGCCTACACGTTGTCTTCGGAGAACGACCAGTATGGTAAGGAAGCCATCGACACACTGATGAAGCGCATGGAGGACGACCGCGGTAAGTTCGTCGTCATTGCTGCAGGTTACAAGGACGAGATGGAAACCTTCCTGGCTGTTAACCCGGGTCTCGCAAGCCGTTTCAGCCATAAGATGCATATCGACGACTATAACGAAGACGAGCTGTTGGCAATCTTCAAGAAGATGGCTTCCAAGGACAACTACAAGCTGTCGCCTGAGGCTGAGTTCAAGCTCATGGATCTCATCTGTCGTAAGGTCATCAGCAAGAGCACTTCCTTCGGCAATGCCCGTGAAATGCGAAACATGCTCGATGCCACCATCCAGCAGCTCTCTATGCGTGTCAGTGCGATGAGTCAGTCGGAGATAACGCAGGAGACCTATCAATTGATTATGCCAGAAGATATTAAAGAAGAGATATGATTATTTGCCCAAGTTGTAAAGAAGAGATAGAAGAAGAGTCTCACTACTGTGACCAGTGCGGACAGGAACTTGTCTATTGTACCAGTTGTGGACGTGTCGGAATGGGACGTCGCTGCACCTATTGCGGTGGATTGATGGCTGGTGTCGACGAACTGAACGGTCAGCAACAGGCTGCTGCTCCTAATCAGCACGCTGCTGCAGTAACTACCAATGCTTCGCCGTTGATTACGTCGCGTCGTTCCGAGCCGGTCGGTGCCCAGATGCCTGTACAAAATGGCGTTCCGACTCTGACGTTGTATAATCCCAGTCTCGACATCCGCATGGTGGGTGTCAATGGGGCCATCATTGGCCGTCGTCAGGGACCATACCAGCAGCTGTTCGAGGGTAACATGTATGTTTCAGGCGTTCATGCCCAGCTCATCTACAAGCCCGACGCAGGATGGTGCATCATTGACAAGCATTCTTCTAATGGTACGAAGTTGAACCAACGCGATCTTCTGCCCGATGTTCCCATGTCTATCAAGGCAGGCGATATCGTGACGCTGGCCAATATCAATCTTCAGGTTAGTATCAGCTAAAGCGTGAAAGATAGTTTTTAGGAAAATATTGATATGAGTATCATCAAACTGACAGCCGCCAGTAGGATTGGCTGTGTGAGAACAAATAATGAGGACATGATTCTCGCCTACGACAAACTCGTTCGCAGCGATGTTTATGCTACGGAGTTCGCATCCGAGAATATGGACCGTTTCGTCATTGCCTTAGCCGACGGGATGGGAGGACACAATGCTGGCGAGGTGGCCAGTTCGGACGTATTGGAAAACCTGCAGTTCTACATCAACGACCTGCCTCGCGGACTCGCTTCCGGCGAACTGATGGAGAAGTTGGACGAATGGTTACAGTCCGTCAACCAGATTATTGCCTCAAAGGGTCACGTCAATCCCGAGATGTCTGAGATGGGTACGACGCTCGTGGGTGTTGTCTTCTACAACAACAAATACTATTGGATGAATTGTGGCGACAGTCGTCTCTATCGTTTCCGCGACGGCGTGTTGGAACAGATCTCTAACGACCATTCATTGAACAATCAGCGTGGCGAGAAGAAACACTCGAACATCATAACCAACTGCATCGGAGCAGGCATTCGTCAGCCCTATCTCGACCTCTTCGAGTTTACCGACGATTTCCTGCCGGGCGACACTTATGTGCTTTGTTCCGACGGTCTCAACGATATGATTTCCGACAAGCATATCACCGAACTGTTGCTCGCGGGCGCCAACGCCAACCTGCTCTGTGAGGCAGCTATTGATGCTGGCGGCTACGACAATGTCTCGGTGTGTGTCTTTTCAGTCCAACCATTAAGCTAAGCGTATATGCCTTTACGATTACCCGATAAATTACCTGCCATAGAATTGCTGAAGCATGAGAACATCTTCGTGATGGACGATTCGCGTGCCCACAATCAGGATATCCGTCCGCTGAAGATTGCCATCCTGAACCTCATGCCGCTGAAGATTACGACGGAGACCGACCTGATACGTCTCTTGTCCAATACACCGCTGCAGCTGGAAATCAGTTTCATGAAACTCCGCAGCCATACGCCGAAGAATACGCCCATCGAACACATGATGATGTTCTACCGTGACTTCGAACAGATGCGCAACGAGAAATACGATGGCATGATTATCACCGGTGCGCCCGTCGAGACACTCGACTTCGAGGACGTTACCTATTGGGACGAGATGCAGGACATCTTCCAGTGGGCCCGTACGCACGTGTGGAGCACGATGTACATCTGCTGGGCGGCACAGGCCGGACTCTATTTCCATTATGGCGTGCCAAAATATCCGCTCGAGAAGAAGATGTTCGGCATCTTCCCGCAGCAGATGCTCGAACCACAACTGCCCATCTTCCGGGGATTCGACGATTTGTTCATGATGCCTCATAGCCGTCATACCGAGCTTCATCGCGACGACATCCTGGCGCGACCCGAACTGACGTTGCTTGCCGAATCGAAGCAAAGCGGAGTCAGCATGGTCATGGCTCGCGGAGGCCGTGAGTTCTTCATCACAGGTCATCTCGAGTATGCTCCCGACACGCTCGACAAGGAGTATCGCCGCGACAAGGATGTGCGCGACGATGTGGAGTTGCCGCTCAATTATTACCGCAACGACGACCCCTCGCAGGAGCCGCTCGTCACGTGGCGTGCACATGCCAACTTGCTCTATAGCAACTGGATAAACTATTACGTCTATCAGGAGACACCATACGATATTAATGCGATCACTTGAACTGCTGGCGCCCGCCAAGAATCTGGAGTGTGGCTTGGCAGCCATCAATCATGGTGCCGACGCCGTCTATATCGGTGCGTCGCGCTTCGGTGCACGTGTGGCGGCAGGCAATTCCGTCGACGACATCCGTCAGCTCTGCCTCTACGCCCATCAGTTTGCGGCGAAGGTCTATGTCACCGTCAATACCATCATCTACGACAATGAGTTGGAGGCAACCCGTCAGTTGCTTGCCGAACTTTCTGATGCCGGTGTCGACGCCATCCTCGTTCAGGATATGGCCGTACTTTCGCTAATCTCTCATCTCTTACCACTCACCTCTCACCTCTCATTCCACGCCTCCACGCAGACCGACAACCGCACAGTTGAAAAAGTGCGCTGGTTGCGCGACGTGGGCTTTCGCCGTGTGGTCCTTGCCCGCGAACTCTCTGCCGACGAGATTGCTGCCATCCACGAGGCTGTGCCCGATGTCGAACTCGAAGTCTTCGTTCATGGCGCGCTGTGCGTCAGCTATAGCGGCTTGTGCTACGCCTCCGAACACTGCTTCGGCCGTTCCGCTAACCGCGGTGCCTGCGCGCAGTTCTGCCGCATGAAGTTCGACCTCATCGATGCCGATGGCCGTGAACTGGAACACCAGCGTCACCTGCTCTCGCTGAAGGATATGAACCTGAGCAGTCACCTGCAGGAGCTCGTCGATGCCGGTGCGACGTCGTTCAAGATTGAGGGTCGCCTGAAGGATGCCGCCTACGTGAAGAATGTCACTGCGGCCTATAGCGAGGCGCTCAACGCCATCATCCGCCAGCATCCTGACCGTTACTGCCGTGCCTCGCGCGGACAGTGCACCTACACCTTCCGTCCCGACTTGCACAAGACCTTCAACCGCGGTTTCACCACTTACTTCCTGCATGGTCGGCAGCCGGACATCTTTTCGCTCGACACACCCAAGGCATTGGGTGAGTATGTCGGACGTGTCAAGGAACTGCGCCGCGACTCGTTCAATGTCGCAGGCACGGCGACCTTTGCCAACGGCGACGGACTCTGTTTCTTCAATGCCGACAACGAGTTGGAGGGCTTCCGCGTCAATCGCGCCGAGGGCAACCGCCTCTTTCCGCAGCAGATGCCGACGAATCTCCGTCCGGGCGTGGCGCTCTATCGCAACAACGACCAGCAGTTCGAACGCCTGCTTAGTCGTCCCAGCAGCGAGCGTCGCATTCCCATCCGCTTGTCTCTTGGCGTCACGGCCGATGGCTTCTCGCTCTCCGCAGAACCTGTCGGAACACCGGCCGCAACACCGGTTGAGGTTACCATCGCCTGCGAACACCAACAGGCCGCCAAACCTCAACACGACAACATCGTCCGCCAGCTGTCGAAACTCGGTGGCACGATTTACGAGTGTAGTAGGGTAGACCTCTCCGACGCCTTCGGCTACTTCATTCCTAACAGCACTTTGACCGACCTCCGCCGCCAACTCGTGCAGGCGCTCACCACTCACTCTAGTAAATCTAGTATATCTAGTTCCTCTAGTGTCTCTAGTATATCTAGTGTCTCTAACTCTTCTAGATCTTCTAGAAAATCTTGTTCTCCCGCCCCCGCCTACGACCACCCCTATCTCTACAACATCGCCAACCGCCTCTCCTGCGAGTTCTATGGCGTCGATGCCCCTACGGCCTACGAACTGCGTGGCGGCGACGGTCCCATCATGCAGTGCCGTCATTGCCTGCGCTATGCGCTGGACCGTTGCCGGAAGAACCCCGCCGACCGCTCGACCGTTGAATGGCGTGAGCCGCTGTTCCTGCGTTTAGGCGACGGTCGCCGTTTCCGTCTGGAGTTCGATTGCAAACATTGTCAGATGAATGTCTATGCCGAGGATTAGGATTTACATATTGCTTACGCTGGTGGCCCTGCTGCTGACGGGTTGCTACAACCACGGACAGCGCACGCCCGACGCATGGGACCTCACCGAGCAACAGCTCGACTCCATCTCGTTCTCCACGACGCATCACTACACCCAGAACTACAATTTCGTGGTGACGACCGGCAGTCTGCCGCTGGCCGACAACCTGCCCGACATGGCTTTCGACACCATGTACGTCGTGCGTGGCGAACGCGTCGTCGTGGCAGAGATCACCACCGTGCCTACCGACTCCATCGACTCCGTATGGGTCAAGGTGGCGCGCGACCAGGTGACGCAGGGATGGATTCGCGAGAGCGAGTTGCTCAAGGGCGTGTCGCCCGACGACCCCATCTCCCAGTTCATCGACCTCTTCTCCAACACCCACCTGCTCATCTTCCTCGCCCTGTGCGTCATCGTGCTGGCCTTCTATGCCATGCGCCGACTGTTGCGACGCCGCGCCTACATCGTCCATTTCAACGATATCGACTCGTTCTATCCCACGGCCCTGTGTCTGCTGGTGGCTGCCTCGGCCACGCTCTATGCCTCCATCCAGATGTTCGGAGCCGAGTCGTGGCGACATTTCTACTACCACCCCTCGCTCAACCCCTTTGCCCTGCCCATGCATCTAGGCATTTTCGTGGCGTCCGTGTGGGCGCTCATCATCGTGGGCCTTGCCACCATCGACGACGTGTTCCACCAGCTCCCTGCCACCGATGCCGTGCTCTACCTGGCAGGACTCTCGGCAGTATGTGCTGTCGATTACGTCGTGTTCAGTATCTTTACGCTTTACTACGTCGGCTATGCCTTGTTCATAGCCTACGCCGTCTTCGCCATCACTCGCGCCAGAGCCACGTTGCGAGGGCGTTAATCCATCGGATGGAAATGTGGAACCAGCGATAAGCGCTGACCTCCTTGCCGCCGAATTTCAGGATGAATTCGCGGTAGGGATTCTTGCGGAATGGCAGTCCGACGTCCATAAACCTTATATGCTCCCATCCCTCGGCGTGCGCATCGCGGATGGTGTGCCAATAGGTCACCGCATTCGGGTGCAGCGGCGCATAGCTCTTACGTCTCGCCGCACTATACCATAGGTAAGCATCCTTCCCCGAATACACCAGCATCGAACATCCGATGACCTTCTGCTTGTATTTCGACACAAACAGCTTCGCATGTCCGCTGTCCATCAGTCCGCGAAACAGCTGGTCGGCGGGAATAAACCGTCGCGGCTTCAGCCAGTGGTGGTGGTGCATCAGTTTCGAAAACTGTCGAAACTCCTCGTCCGTCTCCACCGCCTTCGTATAGATGCCGCGTCTGGTGGCGGCATCGATGCGCTTCAGCAGTCTTGGCGATATGCGCTCCTCCGGCGTCCGCGAGTGCAGCGAGTTGTGCACCTTCATCCATTTCACGGGGAAGAACTCCGCCTTGCGCAGCGTACGGTATCCGAACATCTTTTCGCTGAGGTTGCTGATTTCGAAGTACAGCACCTTGTTGTTCAGCCGTTTCTTCACCGCCTTCAGCATCGCGGCAAACAGTTCGTCCTTGCGGCTCGCCGCAGCTGCCGGTGTGTCCTCCGCGCTGCCCTCGGCCGTGTATTCCCCTTCGCCTAACACGCGCGCGTGCATATATATATAAGGTGGCAGCCACGACCGGCGCGTTCGCACCGTCACCAGCATGTGTGCCACGACGTGTTTCTCCGTCGGCTCACCGTCTGGCGCAGCGTCGTCGAAGGCCACAACCATCAGCGGCCGTTGCCGCGGTGTCGCCTCCAGCACAGCCATCAGTTTCGTGCTATGGAAGAAATCCTCGCACGTCATCTCCGGCACCTCTGCCGCCTTCTCGTATATCTTTACCGTCACCATTTCGCCTGCGAAGGTACGAATAAAAAACGAACCCACCAAATGATGAGCCCGATTTTTCTGTTTCCCTTTAGCGCGAGCTTAATTTTCCCCTTGCCTAATAGCACTTTTAACTTGCGCCATGTTGCTACGTGAGACGGGGAGCGATTCGTGGCAGTGCTTGATGAGCAGTTGGGTGGAGCCGGAATGTGAAGTGATTTGTTCTACCTGACCAAGGTTGACCAGGAAAGCGCGATGGCAGCGGACAACCATCGGGTAGGGTAGAAGCGTTTCTTCCAGCTGTTTCATCGTGACGCGAAGCATGTCGGTATGCACCTGACCGTCGCGCAGATGGTTGACCTTGACGTAGTTGCCCACGGCCTCAATAAATAATAGGTCGGAAATCTGGAGAGTTACGGACTCGTTGGTCGTGCCAGTGAGCGTCAGTTCTTGACTTTGACAAACGGTAGATTCCGGTGTCTGCTGGAGAGGCTTCTCACTCGTTTTTTCCGATTGTATCTCCTTCAATTGCTCATTCAGCAGTCGCGTCTCTTCCAGTTCCATTGCCAGATACTTGCTGCGGAACTTGAAGCGCCAGTAGAGTCCGATGGCGAAGGAGCAGAAGGCGATGATGGCGAGGGTTTCAAGGAAATTGACGACAGACAACTGATTACTCTCCACACGGTCGCTCAGCACGAAGTGGCGGTAGAGACAGATGCCCAGTGCCACGAGTGGCGTGTTGATAAGCTGGAACCACAGGTTGCGACGAATGATGTATTCGGCACCCTTCTTGAACGACCTCGGCATCTTGACGACGTACTTCAGGATGATGTCCGTCAGCATACAGATGAAGAAACCTATTACTCCCAAAGCTACCAAATGCACGTAAGCCTGCCACTGCCACGCATCCAATCCGAAGGGTTTGAACACGGACAGCGCTACCACTATAAACGTGGTACTGATAATCCTCGTCGTTATCGTTTCTAATCGTCCTTGTTTCATTTCAAACCGCAAAGGTAGTATATTTCCATTAAACAGCCAAACCATTCATCACATTTCTGCATATTATCCCACCATTTATCACATTTACGTGCTGTTTATCCCAGAAATTTGGAGGGATTAACATTACACCGTAACTTTGCAAACAAGTTTGCGAGAACGGGCGTCGCCTCGGCAATTCGAACGAGTTCGATTGCACTCGGCTTGCACCGTCCTTGCAGTGCGAAAACCGCGAGAAACTTTTAAAAGAAATATGATTATGAAGACAAAAACTATTATTGGAATTGTGTTGATTGTGGCTGGTGCATGGAAACTGGCCAACATGTGGGGAATCATTGAGAACGACTGGCTGTGGCGCCAGCCTTGGACGGCATACGTTGCCCCAGTTCTATTATTGTACGTGGGCGCGACGACCATCGTTGACAGCTACCGTCGCGACCCCGACCAATGGCTGCAGCGTTCGCTGCCTATCGGCGAGGACGGCAAGCGCATCTGTTGCTCAGTTAACTATGGCGGCGACGAGTATGTCTATCGCGGCGAAGCGTTCCACGGTGCCCGCCTCGATGCCTTCTGCGGCGGCATCCGAATGGATCTGCGCGAGGCCGTCATTACCGAGGACGAGGAGATAGACATCCACACTTTCTGTGGCGGCATCGAGCTCTTTGTGCCCACCCATGTCAACGTCATCATTAAAAGCCGTAGCTTCATCGGTGGGGTAGGCAACCATACTACACATACCGCCGACCCGAAAGCTCCCACCATCCACATCGTTGCCAGCAATTTCTTCGGCGGCGTAGACGTCAAGAATTAAATTTTTTAGAAAGTCGTGTAGTTTTTAGGCTGCACCTTGCGTCTAACGAGCAAAGTGTTAAACAATAAACTTATTACAATTATGATTAAGATGTTTGCAATGATGAAAAAAGTGATTATCGCCGTAGCAATGCTACTTTGTAGCCTGTTTAGCACGGCACAGAATCTGAGGGGTAACATGGACCCGAGTGTGAAACCTGGTGATGACTTCTGGCAGTATGCCGTAGGCGGATGGCTGAAAGCTAACCCGCTGGATGCGCAGCACCCTGAGAATGGGGCGTTCACCGAGTTGTATGAACTGAACAACGACCGCATCAACAAGCTCATCATGGCATACGCCGAGAAGAAGAATTTGCCGCAGGGTTCCGATGGACGGAAGATAGGTGCGCTCTATCGTCTCTACATGGACAGCGTCAGCCGTAACAAGATGGGCTACGAGCCGATAATGCCTTATCTGAAGCAGGTGCGCGAGGTGCAGACCCGCGACGAGGCACTTCGCCTGATGTACGCCCTCGATGCAAAGGGATTTAATACTGCTCCCTTCGGTCTCAGTCTGAGCCTAAACCCCTTCAACTCGTCAGAGTATATGATGTTTGCGGGGCATGGTGGTGCTTCGCTGCCCAAGGAGTACTATGACCAGCCCAACGAACAGCAGCAGGCCACCGTCGCAGCCATGAAGAGCCTGAACAAGGACTATCTGAAGATGGTGGGCTATAGTGATGCCGCCGCTGAGCAGAAGATGCAGGCCGAGTGGGCTATAGAATATAGGATAGGTATGAAGACACTCGACCAAGTAGCTCGTCGGGACCCGATGGCCACGAACCACCCGATGCCGTGGAAGCAGCTGCTCAACGACTTCAAGGGCATCGACTATGTGGCCTATCGTGATGCCTTGGGCTTGCCGAAGGACATCGACGTGGTGAACGTCGGTCAGATCGACGCGCTTCATGAGGTAGAGAAAGTGCTGGCCGAGACGAGCGTCGAGGACTTGAAGTCATATATGGAGTTGCACGTCATTAACGCCTATGCAAGTTTCCTGAGCGATGCCTTTACCGACCGTGCCTTTGAGGCCTCAAAGGTCATCAGCGGCGTGCAGGAGCAACAGCCCCGATGGAAGCGTGCCGTCAGCACCATCAGCGGCAATCTGGGCGAGACCATCGGCAAGCTCTATGTCAAGGAATACTTCCCTGAGACCAGCAAACAGCGCGTCTACCGTTTAGTGAAGGACTTGCAGCAGGCCTTCGAGGACCGTCTGAAGGAGAACACCTGGATGAGCGATTCGACTAAAGCCAAGGCACTGGAGAAACTCCACGCCATGCACATCAACGTGGGCTATCCCGACAAGTGGCAGGACATGGAGAAATTCATCGACATCCGAGAGACGGAGAACCTCGTCGAGAACTTCATCCGTATCAGTCAGGAGGCTCGTCAGGCCCAACTGCGCAAATACTGGCATCAGCCCGTCGACAAGACCATGATGCCCTGCTCGCCGCAGACAGTCAACGCCTTCTATCACCCGCTCTTCAATAGCATCAATTTCCCTGCCGCCATCCTGCAGCCGCCGTTCTTCGATCCAAAGGCCGACTACGTCTCGAATTACGGTGCCATTGGTGCTGTCATCGGCCACGAGATGACCCACGGCTTCGATGACCAGGGCTGTCAGTTCGACAAGGACGGAAACCTGAAGAACTGGTGGACGGCTGACGATAAGGCCCGTTATAACGAGCGCACCAAGGTCATCGCTGATTGGTTCAGCGAGCAGGAAGCAGTGCCAGGACTGAAAGTGAACGGCCAAAAGACCCTTGGCGAGAACGTCAGCGACAACGGCGGCCTGAAGATTGCCTACCGTGCATTTACTAACCGTATGAAGCAAGAGTCCCTCGGCACCGTCTATGGCTTCACCCCTGCCCAGCGTTTCTACTTAGCCTATGCCCGTGTCTGGGCCTGCAACAGCACACCTGAGTACACCGCTATGCTCGTCAATAGTGACGTTCACTCACCCGCTCGTCTGCGTGTGATGGCAGCCCTGCCGATGATTGACACCTGGTACGAAGCCTTCGGCATCAAGTCTGATGCCAAGATGTTCATCTCCAAGGAAAAGCGGGCATTAGTGTGGTAATGCACTACAAATAGCACAGATTAAGGAGTCCTAAGCGGCTCCTTTTTTCATGCCATTTATTATTCCATTTATCCCAGAATCTACCATTTATCACACCGTTTGTCACAAACTTGGGCTGAATATCCCAAATATTTGCGGGTGCTGCAACTTCATCGTACCTTTGCAGCGTCCAACAGACGAAAATTAAAAATTTTATGATATGAAAAGTGTAAGTTTTAGATTCGCAGCGCTGATAGCTGCAATGATGATGACGATGATGACGTTCGCGCAGATGAACGACAGCATCTCGACGGACTCGACGATGTGGTTCAACCAGACGCAGGAACTGAGTGGCGTGGTAGTAAAGGGACGTCTGCCCAAGACGCGTGTAAAAGGTGATGCTATGAGAACAAGAGTCGCTGGCACGATACTGGAGAAGGCCGGAACGGTGAGCGATGCCCTGTCGAAGATTCCCACGCTGGAGGCTGAGCGCGACGGTGGTGTGAAGGTGCTAGGCCGTGGCGATGCCGAGGTGTATATCAATGGCCGACGGGTGCAGGACATGAAGGAACTCTCACGTCTGCGCTCCGACCAGATCCAGCACGTCGATGTGGTGCAGAACCCTGGTGCCCGCTATGCTGCCTCGGTGAAGGCCGTCGTACGCATCACGCTGAAGAAGGCGCAGGGCGAGGGCCTGAGCTTTCAGAACAGCACGCAGTTCATGTACCAGTATGGCGGTTCGCTGAACAATAACCTCACTGCCAACTACCGCACGGGCGGACTCGACGTAACCGGCTCGTTCTGGGTGGGCACCTATAATCACTATAAGGGCTTACAGGTGAACGACATGCTTTATTACGTGGGGCCAGATCAAGTGACGGGTCACTCCACCCAGGAGATGAGACATCCCTGGCACGCATGGTCACCACAGTTGCAGTTCAATTATATGGTCAACGAGAACCATACCTTCGGCGCCTACTACAAATACGACCGCACGCCCAGTAGCGAGACAAAAGGCGACTACCTGACGGACATGTTCGAGAATGGCATCCTGACTGAGCGCTCCGCGAGCTACATCTGGCAGGATCAAAATGTCAAGAAGCACATCTTCAATGCGTATTATAATGGTAAGATGGGAGAGTTGGGTATCGACTTGAACATCGACGGACTCTTCGATGACACTAAGACGCCAGGCCGCACAACGGAGCAGACTACGGCTGCTTCTGTGGCTGGTGGTTTACCCGCCAGCACAGAGTCTCGTCTCATCGAGAGCAATACCAACAGCGGCAATAATTTCTGGGCCTCGAAGCTCATCTTCAGCTATCCCATATTGAAGGGTAATCTCTCCGTGGGCGGCGAATACAGCTATAACCATCGTACGGATGCTTATACCTTCCAAGCTACAGATGCTGTGCCCGTGAAATCTACTGATACGGAGATCAACGAGAAGTCATCGGCCATCTTCCTCGAATATGGACGGCAGTTTGGCAAGCTCTATGCTCAAGCTGGTCTGCGATACGAACATCTGACGAACGACTACTTCAACTTCGGCGTAAAAGAGGATGAGGTGTGTCGCGACTACGGCGACTGGTTCCCCACCGCCACCGTTTCCGCGCCCATCGGAAAGCTGCAACTGAGCCTCTCGTATCGCCGTGACATTCAGCGCCCGGCCTATTCAAGCCTGACCAGCTCGACGATGTACGCCAACCGTTACACCTATCAGAGCGGCAACCCCTACCTGCTGCCGACTTACACGCACAGCATCGTGCTGAATGCTGCCTATCAATGGGCGAACCTGACCGTCAACTACGGTCGCATAAAGAACAGCGAGACGATGTCCACCGAGCCTTTCCCCGGCAGTACGGATCCGCTCATCAGCCTCGTCCGTCCCATCAATAGTGAGGAGGACTACAACCAACTCTCGCTGAGTCTTTCCGCACGCCCAACTATCAACTTTAAACTCTCAACTTTCAACTGTTCATGGCACCCGATGTGGTATGTCTTCACCGTCTTCCAAAATTACAAGACACCGACGGCTGACGGCACCATCAAGACCCTCAACGACCCATACGTCACGCTCGTCTGGAACAATGACATCGAGCTGCCCCACAATTTCCGCCTGACTGCCAACGCCCAGTGGGCCACGAAGGGCGACTACAACAACTTCAGCATCACCGCCCGGCGATTCGACCTCACGCTCGGCGTGCAGCGCGACTTCAACCTCCGCCATTTGGGCATGCTGACGCTTGATGTGCGCTGTGTCGATGTTCTGAACACCAACAAGACCGAGGCCGTCATCTATGGCATCCGCGAACTGTCGACCGCCAACCCCGCCCGCCGCACGTTCCTCGTCAACCTCAATTGGAAGTTCAACGAGGCCCGCTCGAAATATCGTGGAAGTGGTGCCGGCGAGAAGCAGAAAGCAAGAATGTAAATGATTTATTTTGCATTTCGCTCACTTATTCGTATCTTTGCAGTCGATATGAAGAAAATAACCAACATACTGAAACCCCTGATGCCGATACTCGCGGCAGCATACGGTTTTGGACTTATATACGTGACGGCACTGCCATTGGATGGTGACAACAAGAATTTTGCCAACGATTTGCTATCGTGCCTGATCACATTGGTATGCATCATACTGACGTTTTTCCTTGTGAAACGTGTTGAGCCGAAATGGTTCACCTCAGCCAGTCAATTCTCGCTGAAAGTACCTAAATGGCCAATCATCATCGGGCTGTTGATGATAGCTCCTTTGTGGCTTGTCGCAGAGGGATATCTCGTCTATGGTCTCACGTCGCTCTTCCACACCGTGCAGCTGGAAACGGTGACCTACACGACATCAGAGCTGCGTGAAGACCTGATTGCCAGCATCCATGCTGTGCTGCTGGCTCCCGTGCTCGAAGAGTTGTGTTTCAGGCAAATGGCCATCTCGCCCTTCCGTCGGCGAGGTGCTCAGGTTGCTGTTTGCGTGGTGATGGCTGTATTGTTCGGTATGCTTCATGTGCGCAACTTCCCTGGTGCATTCCTTGCTGCTATGGCATATGGTCTGGTGTTCATCTGGTCGCGGAACATCTGGTATGGCGTTGCTCTCCATGCAGGTCATAATCTAACGGCTACGCTCCTTGCAATCTACTGCTGGCTGGGGCTTGGCGACATGCAGATGGCAAAAATACCAGTCATCTTCCTGACCGAT
Organism: uncultured Prevotellaceae bacterium; assembly: GCA_902774925.1. GTDB lineage: Bacteria > Bacteroidota > Bacteroidia > Bacteroidales > Bacteroidaceae > Prevotella. The sequence goes on from CACYKE010000030.1 coordinate 28,101, forward strand.
GCACCAGTCATCGTCGGCAGTATTGTACTGGCCATTGGAGGTGTTCTGCTTATGCAGCGTTATTTTACGGCTTCAGGACGCAGGATGTAAAGTTTCTGACTCCTTTGTCCCCTGCTTGTGATACCTGTTGAGGAATCGCTTGCCAGTTTCCTGAGTTCTTCTGCTGCCGTCGAACGCGAAAGCCCCGTCAATTGCACATAGTCGGGCACTTTCATAAACATATGGGCCTTCATGAAGTCGCGTGCTTTCTGGATGCGCTCTTCCAGTGTGAATGGCGACTTTTTGAGCCTGCTCTCTCCACCTCTCACCAGCGTGCACTTGCGGTCGGTATTCCTAATCAGATCCTTGTCAGCCCTGTACGACACGCCATTCACCATAATACTCTTCGCATTACGGTTTGACTCGCCCTCCTCGAAAGCATCTGGCAGCATGTCGCTTCTTACGCCGAGTTTGGCGTTGAAGGTGCCGATGCCGTCCAGTTTCACGGAAAATCCTTCCGCCATACACAAAGCCAGTTTCTCACTAACCAGCGACAACACACCAAGGATCTGGCTCTCGTCCATTCTTCCCTCACGATGGCACAAATCCACGAACTGCTGAAAGTTCATGGATTGCAATTCCATCTTGTAGCAGGCCTGCGTACGGCCCGTGCCGTTTAAATCGGCAACCTCTCGTTTGATATACTTTGCATACATAGTTTTCGCAAATTTATATGCAAAGATAGCTATTGTTCTTAAAAACACCAAATATTGTCGACGTTTTAACATCCATTGGCACAATTTTATTATCCATTGACGCAGTTTTAGCATCCATTGTCGTAGTTTTAACTTTACTCCGTACCTTCAAAGCCTATACTCCGTACTTAAAGAACGTTTTACCCGTACCTGTGTTCATTTTATCCCGTAGCACGGATTCAATTACTTACCGTTCGTCACACGGAATGCTCCCCGAAAAAAGGGGAGATTGCTTCCGCCGGAGCGGTTATTCATCACATTTTTATGCAGATTATCCCAAAAGTTTGTTGTTTCCCGCAACTATTCGTACCTTTGCAGCGTCAAATAGGAAAAAGTAACATAGTAGTAAAACAATGCATATTAGATTAGAACAACCAAAAGATTATCGTGAGGTGGAGAACCTTACGCGTGAGGCATTCTGGAATGTCTATCGTCCTGGATGCACAGAGCATTACGTGCTCAATCAGTATAGAACGAATCCCGACTTCATCCCTAAGTTGGACTTTGTGATGGAAGATGGCGATGGTGAGCACCAATCGCCTGGAAAGATTATCGGCCATGTGATGTTCTCCAAGGCAGAGATTACGCTTGACGACGGAACGGTGTTCCCTTCGTGGACTTTCGGCCCCATCAGCATTCATCCCGACTATAAGCGAAAGGGCTATGGCTTGAATTTGCTACAGTATGCAATAGAGAAAGCCAAGGAGATGGGTATAGGTCTTTTACAGATGGAAGGAAACATCGAATTCTACAAGCACGCAGGCTTCGAACTTGCCAGCAAGATGAAGATTCACTATCATGCCGAGCCGCGAGAGTCAGAGGTTCCGTATTTCCTCGCCCAAGAATTGATACCTGGCTATTGGGGCAATCGTGAAGGAACTTATTGCCCCCCCAAGGGCTATTTCGTAGCCGACGAGAATCCTGAAGCCTTTGAGGCTTACGAAGCCACCTTTCCCAAGAAAGAGAAAACATTCCAAGTGGGTCAGCTACCTCAGTTCTGTCAGAGTTGCGGTATGCCATTGACCCGCATCGAAGATTGCGGCACAAATGCGGACGGCAGCACAAATTTCGACTACTGCCAGTATTGCTACAAGGACGGCAAATTCCTGCAGGAGTGTACAATGGACGAAATGATTGAGCATTGTGCCCAGTTCGTTGACGAGGTAAACAAGAACATGCCCAAACCCATGACCAAGGAAGAATACAAGCAGATGATGCAAGGCTTCTTCCCGATGCTGAAACGTTGGAGAAAATGATGAAACTTCGACCATTCAACATCAACGATGCTCTGACTATTCTGAATTGGTGCAAGGATAAACATGCCTTCCGGCTTTGGAGTGCTGACAGGTATAAGGATTTCCCTGTTCAGCCTGAAGAGATGATAGAGCAGTACGAGGGAGAAAACATGTATCCGCTCACGGCTGTAGCTAATGATGAGATCGTCGGGCATATCCTATTGAGATTCCCCTCAGAGGATAAAAGTGTCATTCGTTTTGGCTTCGTCATCGTGGACGATTCGAAACGCGGTAAGGGCTATGGCAAGCAAATGCTGCGCCTCGCTATCGATTATGCACAGCAAGAGTTGGGCGCTCAGAAGATTACCCTTGGTGTGTTTTGTGATAATCAGTCTGCCGTCGAATGCTATAAATCCGTCGGCTTCCACATCACAGGAGAAGATTCCTATCCAATTGACGGAGAGGAATGGAAAGGTTTTGAAATGGAATTAATAGAATAACAATGGAAACAAATCGTATCATATTGCGTCCTTGGTGCGACAGCGATGCGGAGACGCTGTTCAAGTGGGCTTCCGATCCTGATGTGGGGCCTCGTGCAGGATGGGCACCACATAAGAATGTGGAGGAGAGTCTGGAGATTATCCGCACAGTATTCAACGATGCGCTACACACATGGGCCATCGTGCTAAAAGATACAAACGAACCGATTGGCGCTATGGGCTATGGTCCTTCGTGCGAGTGCGACCTGCCAGCCCGCGAGGGTGAGCCGCTCATTGGCTATTGGGTGGCGAAGCCCTATTGGAATCAGGGCATCTGCACGGAGGCACTTCGGCTGATGTTAGACCACATCCGAGAGACGACGGACATCAAATCGCTCATCAGCGGCCATTTCGTAGATAATCCTGCTTCTGGTAGAGTAATGGAGAAATGCGGCTTCGATCCCACTGGCGAGACCTGCATCGATGCGAACCAGTATCAAGGTGAGAACAGACCTATCAGAGTGTTGAGATTGGAATTGCGATGAAATCGAAATAAGATGATTCAGTTGCCGAACGCCATAACGCTGCTTAGGATTGCAGGCTCTTTAGGTCTGCTTTTTTGTGACGTGTCGGGCGTGGTAAATTGGATAATCTATGTTCTCTGCGGCATTAGCGACATTGCCGACGGATGGTTGGCTCGGAAGCTGAAGTGCGTCACCAAGAAGGGAGCATTGCTGGATAGTCTGGCAGACATCTGCTTCGTAGCGTGTTGTGCCTGGAAACTCCTGCCGATACTCGAACTGCCGCAATGGCTATGGCTGTGGGGTGGGGTAATCGCCGCGATTAAAATCGTGAATCAAATATCAGCACTTGTGATGTACCGATGCTTCCAATTCCCTCATACTACAGCTAACAAGGCAACGGGATTCCTACTCTTCATTGCAGTTCCAATGACAGTATGGTCAATCATTCCCATCTCAATCGCTGCAACTGTTGCCACGTTTGCCGCTATTCAAGAGGGGTATTATATAAGAACTTTTCATGCCATTCGTCACTAATCGATGCAGTTTATCCCAGATATTTGGTTATCTCGTCATATATGCATACTTTTGCAAACAAGTTTGCGAGAACGGGCGGCGCCTCGACAATTAGAGCGAGCTCTATTGCACTCGGCTTGCACCGTCCTTGCCGCATCGAAACGTATAAAAATAATAGTATGAAACAGAAATTTTGTCAGAGCTGCGGAATGCCGCTCACAGATGAGGTGCTAGGTACGAATGCCGACGGCACGAAGAACGAAGATTACTGCATGTACTGCTATAAGGACGGACAGTTCTTGCAGGATTGTACGATGGAAGAGATGATTGAGCATTGTGCTCAGTTTGTGAATGCTGTAAATGAAGGCTTAGAAAAGCCTATTACCAAAGAGGAATACATAGGTATGATGAAATCGTACTTTCCCCAGCTTAAGCGTTGGCGCAAAACGCTGGAAGTGAATAACGATGAAGCTATGAATGCTAATCCCGCTTTAGCCGGCATCAAAGAACTAATTGCACAGATGGCCGACAAACTGCCCATCGCTTATATCTCGTCAGTAGACCAAGAAGGTTTTCCTTGGACTAAGGCCATGTTGAAGCCACGTAAACGCGAGGGTATCAAGACGTTCTATTTCACCACCAACACATTCTCAATACGTGTGGCTCAATACAAGGCTAACCCCAAGGCCTCAATCTATTTCTGTGATGCCAAAGGCTTCAAGGGAATGATGCTGCGGGGCACGATGGAAGTACTGACGGATGCCAAGAGTAAGGAGATGATTTGGCGTGATGGCGACGAGCAGTATTACCCCGGTGGCGTTATAGACCCCAATTATTGCGTCTTGAAGTTCACCGCCACCGATGGTCGATTCTATAGCGATTTTTATCCACGTAGTTTTGTGATTGAGTAAATGATGAAAAATAAAGCACTTGTTGTTATTGACATCCAAAACAACATCACCAAACACTATCGAGACATCATCGGCAACATCAATTCCGCCATTGAATGGGCTGTGGCCGAGGGGATGCATGTGGTCTACATCAAGCATAACAACATCACTGCTGCTACGCGGACGTTCAAACCAGGTAGTAAGGGTGAGGAGCTGGTACCTGAGATGAAGGTCGTGTCAGACAACATCTTCGTGAAGACGAAAAGCAATGCCCTTACAAGCGAGGCGTTTTCTGTTTTCATCGCGGCGAACGGCATCAATGAGATCTACGTGACTGGTGCTGATGCTACGGCCTGTGTGAAATCGACGTGTTTCAACATGGCCAAGGCTGGATACACGGTGCATGTCCTCTCCGACTGCATCACCAGTTATGACCTGAAGAAGCTGCCAGAAATGCTCGCCTATTACGAGAGTAAAGGCTGTGAGGTAAAGACACTTGCAGAGTACCAATGAATCATCTGCCGAGTATTCTCTCATAAATATATAAGATGAATAGATTACGACTTGGAGCAGTGCTCCACTTTATCATCGCCATTGGCCACGTAGCTTGTCTGTTCTCTCTGGACGAGGCATTCGAAGCCTACGGCATCCGTGAAATCATGCATCAGATGGTGTCTGGACATGTATGGATGTTGTATGCCCTGACCATCGGTCTTGTCCTCGCCTTTTGTTTGGCAGGACTTTATGCCCTCTCTGCCACAGGCGACATCCGTCGCTTGCCTTTGACGCGCACGGCCATTATCACCATTGTTGTGCTCTATAGCCTTCGTGCTTTGGCTGGAGGCATTAGCTGTGTCAATGAATTCACTTGGCTGCAATTCTTCTCATCCCTCATTCCCACCATTATCGCATGGTGCTACTGGCCGGAAGTAAAAGAAAGAGCAAAGATGTGTTAAATCCGTGTTAAAGTATTCATTTCTCTTGACTCGTCCCTAAGGTCATGCCTTATTTTTGCAGTCGCTTAGCAAATACATCGCGCGATTATGAATTTTAAAAAGAAATTAAAAATCGGAGAGTTCTCACAGTTGATGCAGGTAACAGTTAAACCCCTGCGTCATTATGAGCAGAAGGGACTACTTGTGCCTGACGAGGTGGACGAGTGGACTGGCTACCGCTACTACAGTATCGACCAGATGCAACAGTTGAAAGACATCCGCGACCTGCAACGGCTCGGCTTCTCGCTAGACGAAATTAAGGATCTGTTCGACGATGGTTCGCACACGCCAACCATCCGACAGATGACCGAGAAGATCAGAGAAACGGAGGCACAGTTGAAGGAACTGATTGCCCGTCGTAACCAACTGCTCGACTGGAGGAACGCTCGCAAAGAAATGAAGACAATGGAAAAGATTAGTATTCAATCTCTGCCCGAAATCATCGTGGCAAGTCATCGTGAAGTAATTCCTAACTACGCCGCTATCGGCCCTATGTGTGTCGAGAAGATTGGTCCTGAAATGCAACGTTTAGGATGCAAGTGTCCGCCACCAGGTTACTGCTTCACCATCGAGCACAACAAAGAGTACACGCCGACGGACATCGACATCGAGTATTGCGAACAAGTGGAGGAAATGGGCGAAGACAGCGCTATCATCCAGTTCAAACGTCTGCCCGCCGTGCCAAAGGCACTCTGCATGAAGCACATTGGCCCTTACGAGCGCTTCTACGAGTCGTTCACCGAAGCCTTCCGCTACATCGAGGAGCACGGCCTGAAGCCCGTCGGTCAACATCGTACATGCTACATCGACGGAGCCTGGAATCAGGAAGACCCTGAGAAATGGCTGTCGGTGATTCAGATACCAATAGAGTGATAATCCGTTCTGATCGTCCCATATAGTTTGGGGCGGTCAGGACAAAATGAGTTACAAAATGAAAGAAATGACGAACAATTCCCAGCAGATTGCCGCATGTGGATTATATTGCGGAGCATGCAAAAAGTTCCTCAATCGCAAATGCCCTGGATGCAAGGAGAACGAGAAAGCATCGTGGTGCAAGATTCGCAAGTGCTGTCAGGAGAAGGGCTTGCATACTTGTGCCGAGTGCGACAAGGATGTGACAGAATGTAAGATTCACAACAACTTTTTCGGCAAGATCTTTGCTTTCCTGTTTAATAGCGACAGAGCCGCCTGCATCCGTTATATCCGCGAAAACGGAGAGAATGCCTTCGCGGAGAAGATGGCAAAAGATCAACAGATGACGATGAAAAGGAAATGAGGTTAGAATTAGCAACACAAAACGACTTTGATGCCATCATCGCCTTCTATGATGATGTGACGGAGCGCACGTCAGAAATGGCTACATATGCCCGATGGAGCAAAGGCAAACACCCTACGATTGAAGGCATCAGAGCCTATATCAATGAGGGGAGTATGTATCTTTGTATAAATAATGGAAAAATAGTTGGCGCGATGGCTGTCACGATGTATCAGAGCGAAGACTATCACGCTATCGACTGGTCGCAGCAAGTTGCCGATGACGAGGTGGCTGTGATTCATATCCTTGCCGTCAGTCCTGACAGCCAGGGCAAGGGCATCGGTTCAGAGATGATTCGAGAGGCCATCCGTATTGCACTAAGTAAAGGCATGCAGGCCATCCGCCTCGATGCTCTTGCCTCGAACACACCCGCCCACAAAATCTACAAACGTCTCGGCTTCGAGTATCGCGGCCAGCAGCACCTCTACGCCGAGAACACTGGCTGGACAGACTTCTATTTCTTTGAACTTAAACAATGAATGATATGAAAGAAAGATTCAAATTCAACACCGTGGGGCTTTTCACCCACGACAACAAAGCGACTGTCGATTTCTACACGAAGACCTTTGGTTTTACCACCGATTGGGATGGCATTCAACCCAATGTAGAGATGATGCTGGGCGACATGCGCATTATCCTCTTCCCGCGTGATGCTTTCGAGCAGATGGTCGCTCAGAAATTCCAATATCCCGAGGGGTTCAATGGTACAGTAGAATTGACATTCGACGTGCCCACCTTCGCTGATGTCGATAAAGAATACCAGCATGCACTCACGAATGGTGCCGCCTCCGTTCTCCCTCCCACCACAGAGCCTTGGGGACAGCGTATCTGTTATGTCGCTGATCCTGATGGTAATCTGATAGAGATTGGGTCGTTTACGGAATAGCGAAATAGTACATATCGCAGAATGCCATTCGTCACAAAATGTTGCAATTCGTCCCAGAAATGGGGTGGATTGCAACTTTTTTATGGGTTATTAGCATCAAACAGGCAAAACATATAAATTGAAAAGAAGATGAAAAAGTTAAGTTTGAAAATGGTAGCTTTGATAGCTGCAATGATGATGTGTTTAACAGCCGAGGCAAAGACCGAGGATGTAGGTGGACGAGTAATTGACATGCAGGGTGAGCCCCTGCCGTTTGTAAGTGTGGCACTGCTCACAGCCGACTCTACTTATATACAAGGTGCAACGAGCGATGTGGATGGTTTCTTCCAGATTAAGACTACCGACGCCTGCTGCATTCTGCGATTCTCGTACATCGGGTATCGCACCAAGTATATTGACGTAGATGGTTCGGAAATAGGAACCATCCAGATGGAGGAAGACCAGGCGATGCTCAGTGAGATTGTGGTAAAGGGTCAGATGCCTAAAACCAAACTGACAGGCAACTCGATGATAACCACCATTCAGGGTACCATCTTGGGCCAGTCGGGTACAGCTAAGGAAATGTTGGCCAAGGTGCCCGGCATGACCCTGAAGGGCGAAGACCTGGAGGTGTTGGGTAAGGGTACACCTATATTTTATATTTATGGTCGCAAAATGCGGGATAAGGACGAACTGAAACGACTGCGTTCGGAGGAGATACAAAGCGTAGAGGTGATTACCAATCCTGGTGCAGAGTACGATGCCACTATTTCGGCTGTGGTACGTATCAAGACTGTTCGCCGCGAGGGGGTTGGTTTCGGCTTCGACTTGATGGCTGCCAACAATCAGGATCTGGCGTTTGGTTTCAGCGATCCCAGTAGCACGTTGAACCTGCGTTATCGCCACAACGACCTGGACCTGTTTGGCATGGTGAACTATTGGACGTGGGATAGTCCTAACGACCTGCATATTACGCAATCCACATTCCTCCAGGCCGATGAAGGCATCAGGAACATTCTTCAAGACAGCCATGCACGTAACGACTGGCACGGAGAGGGCCTGAACTATAACTTGGGCTTTAACTGGCAGATTAACGACAAACACTCGCTGGGTGCCAGAGTAGAAAGCCACAACCAGTTTAATACGTATAATGACATGTGGGTAGATACCGAAAACAATCTCACAGGCCGCGACCTTTCGCACCAGGACGGTCATACCCATTATCCGTACAATTGGCAGAGCAATGCCTATTATAACGGCCAGGTGGGCAAGCTGAACATCGACCTGAACGTGGATTTTGTGACAGATAAAGAGAATGACGACGACCAGACAGATGTGATACTGCCCGAAGCCCGGACCATGCAACAGAACTCGCATACATGGTCGCGACTCTGGGCTACCAAACTGGTGCTGAGCTATCCTGTATGGAAAGGACAGTTGCAGGCAGGAACGGAGATGAGTTTTGTAAAGCGACAGAGCAGTTCGTCGATTACCAACTATCCCCTCCCCTCTACCGATACGGATGTAAAGGAGAACAACGTGGCTGCCTTTGTGGCTTACAATGCCAACTTGGAGAAATTTGGTACCGTAAGTGCCGGACTGCGTTACGAGCATGTAGGTTTCGACTACATCGACAACCTGGATGCCGAGAACAATATGACGCGCTATCAGGACGAGTTCTTCCCCAGTGTCAC